>NZ_JBFRLX010000009.1:0-145652 GCF_041470165.1 Vibrio sp. 10N.286.46.A8 | reverse complement strand
AAGCAGCATCAGACGTAAAAAAGCCGGATTCACGTGAAATGAATCCGGCTCCAATGTAAGTGTTGCAGTTTATCCGCTATTAAAGCTTAAACGAGCCAACCATCTTATCTAGACGAGAAGAAAGCTGTTGAAGTTCTTGGCTCGCTTCAGCAAGCTGCTCTGCGGTTCCAGTCGTCACTTCGTTGATCGCGTTGATCTCTTCAATGTTCTGGTTGATGGTGTGAACTACAGTTGATTGCTCTTCCGTTGCCGTTGCCACTTGAGTGTTACGGTCAGTGATATCAACGATACGGTCTGAAATACCGCCCAGTACATCCACCGCTTCGTCCGATGCCGATACACCTTCAAGTGTAATCACTTTACCTGCACTCATCGCCGTTACGGCATCTTTAGCATCACTTTGCAGTTGGTTGATCATCTTTTGAATCTCTTCCGTAGAATCTGCGGTACGGCTTGCTAGGTTACGAACCTCATCAGCTACAACGGCAAAACCGCGACCTTGTTCACCCGCACGCGCAGCTTCAATAGCAGCGTTCAGAGCTAGTAGGTTGGTTTGTTCAGAGATGTCACGAATTACACCCAAAATAGAGCCAATGTCTTGAGTCGTTGAAGCTAACTGCTCTACCACTTGACCTGTACTTTCGATGTCTTGCGCTAAACGACTGATCGCATCTTTTGCTTTATTTACCACAGATCGGCCTACTTCAGTATTGCCTGAAGCCTGTGTTGCCGTTTCCGCAGCCGTTGCCGCATTCGATGCAATCTCGCTGATTGTCATGCCCATCTGGTTAATCGCCGCAACTACCTGAAGAGTTTGATCTCGTTGTTCTTGGCTATTGTCGTGGGTGATGTGTGCTTTATTAGAAACACTCTCAGCGGCGACTTGAAGTGCTTGGCTTGTAGAAAACACCTCTTTCATCGACTCGTGAATCTTTTCGATGAATCCATTAAAGCCCTTTGAAAGCTGTGCAATTTCATCGTTGCCTTTCACTTCGATACGCTGAGCAAGGTCACCGTCACCTTCGCCAAGGTCACCGAATCGCTTAGCCAAAAGTTTAATCGGTTGAGTAATACTGTTTGCTAGCACTACGCCCATCAGAATAAAGATTAACGCTACAACAGCGGTCATGATCAGCATCTGTTTAGCCGTTGCATCAAGCTCAGCAAAAACTTCGCTCGTCGGAACTTCACCAACAACGAACCAATCCATTGACGGCACATACAAACTCGCGACAAACAACTCTTGTCCTTTATGTTCCGTTGTAATCAGGTTAAATCCTGACTTGCTTAACAACTGACTAGATTGAGGACCGTAAAGTTGTTGAAGTGATGAATCACTAAGCGAACGTTCGCGATGAATTTGAACATCACCTTGGCTATTCGTTAAGAAAACAAAACCGGTATCTTCGATCTTAAAACTATTGAGTAGACTTACCATGTCACCCATCGATTTCGATAAGCCAGACATCGCTAAACCAGAAGGTTGTTGGTAGTTAGCGAACATTTTCACTTCACCTGTCGCTTCTTGGAACATACTGACCATTGTCTGCTGGCCAGATTGCGTAAAGCCAAAGAACCAACCATCTTGCTGTTGATTGAGTTGACGCAAGAAGCCATCTTGGTTCCAGTAGTAGGCCGTTTGACGGTTTGCTACCGAGGCATCATTTAGCTGGTATTGGTTACGAATATTGTTCAATTGCTTTACTAGCTTGTTCTCTAAGACGGCATCACGATCGGTCGATTCGATAGCGTCAGAAATGAATTCATTCGAAGCAATTTGTTCCGCAGCTAACAATAGCTGAGAGACTTCACGGTCAATTTCACCATTAATTCGCTCTAACATTCCCGGAAGCTCAATATCGACTAATCGATGACTCAAAACATCTCTTGCTTGCTTTTGTGCCATCGCACCGACAATCACCGTTGATGCAAGAACTGCGAAGGTAATTCCAAGTACAACTTTTTGTTTAATACTCAGAGAGTTAGTTTTCAACATATTTGGACCTTTAAAAAGAATCGCTCGTTATTTATATATCCTGAACAGGATTTTTTTGGTGCACTTAAACCAGTAGTGCACTCTCTCCACCATATATCGGCTAAACCCCATCAAACTAGAGAGGTATTTCGCAAAAATTTGTAAGCATGGTGAAACAAAGTAATCATTCTTCTATAGAAAAAACTATCAGCAAGACTAATGCAGTGAAACGTAACCATTCATTTTAATTATCTGGATAATAAGGTTCCACGAAGCTCACTTAACGACAGACCTCTGAAGCTTTGATATATAAAAAACAATTGATATGGTACAAACCATGGCTCAGTGGTTTTTTCTCGTTAACCGCTTGTAAATAATTCCAATTTTGAAAAAATAAATTCCACAAACGTACTGGAACTTTTTCCTAGTAATCAGTGACCAATACTCAAAATAAAAATCAAATGGATACCCAGAGAGTCCAAAATGCACAAAACAAATTTCGAAGTCCTTCAAAACTATTTAGAGTCTCAAATCATTGGTCAAAAAGAGCTTGTTAAGCAGCTGATGATAGCCCTTTTGGCCGATGGTCATATCCTCGTTGAAGGGCCTCCCGGGCTAGCAAAAACTCGCGCAGTAAAATCATTGGCTGACTGTGTCGAGGGAGACTTCCACCGCATTCAATTCACGCCAGATTTGTTACCTGCTGATTTAACGGGTACCGATATATTTCGTCCAGAAACGGGACAATTCACTTTCCAATCTGGCCCGATTTTCAACTCGCTTATTCTGGCGGATGAGATCAACCGTGCTCCGGCGAAAGTGCAAGCCGCAATGCTAGAAGCGATGGCTGAGAAGCAGGTGACCGCAGGTCGAAAAACCTATGCTCTGCCTGATCTGTTTTTGGTGATGGCAACGCAAAACCCGATTGAGCAAGAAGGTACTTACCCGCTACCAGAAGCTCAATTAGACCGTTTCTTGCTGCATTTAGAAGTGGCTTATCCAGACATGGAAAGTGAGCTGGAGATTTTGCGCCTAAACAGAGGCGAAGCTCAAGGCAATCAACCAGTTCAACCAGAGCCTATTTCTCAACAAACTATCTTCGAAGCTCGCCAAGAAGTGCTCAACATTCACATGGCAGACACCATTGAGCAGTACATCATCAGATTGGTAATGGCGACGCGCCAACCTAAGCAATACAGCGACCAGCTTGATCAATGGTTAGACATGGGTGTTAGCCCGCGTGCAACCATCGCGTTAGACCGTTGTGCCCGCGCTCACGCTTGGCTTGCTGGCCGC
Organism: Vibrio sp. 10N.286.46.A8; assembly: GCF_041470165.1. Lineage (NCBI taxonomy): Bacteria > Pseudomonadati > Pseudomonadota > Gammaproteobacteria > Vibrionales > Vibrionaceae > Vibrio > Vibrio sp. 10N.286.46.A8. Next base: position 142,381 of record NZ_JBFRLX010000009.1, on the reverse strand, counting down.
GACTATGTTACTCCACAAGATGTTCAAGCGATGGCATTCCCTGTACTGCGTCACCGCCTGCTTCGTAGCTACCACGCACAAGCCGAAGGGGTCACTGCAAACCAAGTGATCGCACACCTTATCTCTTTGGTTGGTAGCGCATAGGGATACGCGCATGAATAATCAATTACCCAACCATAGTGACGGTGTCACGTTGAATTTGGACGAACTGCTGCAATACAAAGCGCAGTCTGTTCGCTGGTTGCCTCCAGCCAAGAGCCTGTGGTCGCAACTTAACGGCCAGCACGAAAGCAATCGTAAAGGTCGCGGGATGAATTTCTCTGAGGTTCGTCAATATCAGGCGGGCGACGATATCCGCAGCATTGATTGGCGCGTCACGGCGAGAACAGGCAAGGCGCATACCAAACTGTTTTCTGAAGAAAGAGAACAGCCTGTGATTTTGTTCTTAGATCTGTCGAGCAGTATGATTTTCGGCTCAACCTTGTTGCTTAAATCGGTTCAACTCGCACACTTTGCCAGCCAACTTTGCTGGTTAACCGTCGCTCAAAAAGACCGTATTGGTGCAGTGATCGATACTGGTCAAGAGATCATTGAGATTAAACCCAGTGCTAGCAACCACGCTCCGCTGCGTATTTTACAAAAAGTCATAGAAATCAATAACGCAGCGCTGACTAACCCAAACAATCACAGCAACACAACCTTAGAGCATGGGCTGAAGTCTCTTCATCAGCTTTGCCCGAAAGGCAGCGATATCATTATGCTCAGTGATTTTGTTCGTTATAGCGAAAGTAATTACTCACTTATCAATCAAATACGTCGACATAATCGGGTTCGCTTGGTGCATTTTTACGATCCATTAGAGCAAGGTGTCACTGCTTTCAAAGGTTCAAAACAGATCACCGACGGCAATAAAACGCAATGGTTTAACTTTTCATCAAGCAAGGAAAAGGAAAAGCTCAGTCACGCATTTGATCAGAAGCAACAACAGCTTATGCAAATGAGCCTTTCTTTGGCGATCCCATACAGTTCATTGTCTTGTGCGCAATCGTTAATGAGCCAAGTATCAGGAGTTCAGTCATGAATCAACCTCTCGACTTGAGCCCTATTATTACGCCAAGCGCACCGTCATGGTGGCCTTTGGCATGGGGTTGGTGGTTAATCATTATCACGGCCATTGTTCTGATCGCCTTAGTATTTTTCATTGTAAACAAAAGACAAAAGAACCAATACGCGAAGAACGAAGCACTTGCTTGCTTTCGTGATAGTCAGCCTTCAAATACCTTGTCTCCGAGTGCAGCTCAAGACATCGTTCGTCAGGCAGCACTAAGCTATTTCCCACGCGAAAAAGTGGCAGGCTTATCTGGTGATGATTGGTTGACGTTCTTAGATGCGCAATTGGCAAAACCTTTGTTCGCCGCAAAACAATCGCAATGGCAACAAGCGCTCTACCAAGATGCAACCTTAATGACCGACGAACAGAAAAAGGCTCAACAGCAATTGGTTAACGACTGCGAAACATGGCTTCGTAAAGCCCTTCCTCCAAAGCGAGGTCGTTATGACTGATCTTTTAAACACGAGCTTACTAAATATCGAGTTTGTTTGGTGGTGGATGTTTTTCCTAGCGCCATTGCCAATCCTTGTTTACTTGTTCTCGCCTAAGGCGGAATCGAACAACGCCCTAAGGCTTCCGTTTTTGCCCGAGGACAGCAATACCAAAACACCGAGCAGTCGCTTACCCAAGGCGTTATCGGTCATCACCTGGCTTTTATTAGTGACTGCGATGGCACGTCCAGTTTGGTACGGCGAACCGGTTGAGTTTCAGCCGAAACACCGTGATTTGATGTTGGTTGTCGACCTCTCCGGCTCGATGAGCCAAGAAGACATGCAGTTCAATGGTGAATACATCGATCGCTTATCTGCGGTGAAACATGTATTGAGTGACTTTATTGAGCGACGAAAAGGCGACCGAGTCGGATTGGTGCTATTTGCTGATCACGCCTACTTACAGACGCCACTGACGTTAGATAGAGACACGCTTTCACAACAGCTGAATCAGGCAGTGCTAAAGCTGATTGGTACTCAAACTGCGATCGGTGATGGTATCGGCCTTGCCACCAAAACCTTTGTCGACAGCGACGCTCCTCAGCGTGTAATGATTCTACTCAGTGACGGCAGTAATACCGCGGGCGTATTAGACCCACTTGAAGCGGCGGATATTGCAAAGAAATACAACGCCACAATTTACACCGTGGGTGTCGGGGCTGGCGAGATGATGGTCAAAGAGTTCTTCATGACTCGTAAGGTCAATACTGCTCAAGACTTGGATGAGCGTACTCTAATGGAAATCGCTAAACGCACTGGCGGTCAATACTTCCGTGCGCGAGACAGCAAAGAGCTTGCAACGATTTACGACACCATCAACCAATTAGAACCCGTGACGAACGCTACTAAGATCTGGCGACCACAACAAGAGTGGTTTGTCTGTCCTCTGTCGGCGGCCATGTTCTTCGCATTTATGCTGTTAGCCATTAGGAGAAACAATGTCTAACTTTACTTTTATCTACCCATATTGGTTCTTGGCTCTTGCCGTGCTGCCCGCTATTTGGTGGCTTAGCAAGAGACAATCCAAGCAAGGGTTATTGGCGTCACACATCGCCCGTTATTTGGCTCCTGAATCGAACAAACCCTCGAAAAACCGCAGCACTTATTTCGGTGTTTGGTGGTTGGTCGGTGTCATCGCATTGGCCGGTCCAAGCTTTGAAAAAAATGAACAACCAAGCTTTGAAAAAACACAAGCTCGAGTTGTGCTCATTGATATGTCGATGTCGATGTATGCCACTGACATTAAACCAAACCGTTTAACACAGGCGCGATACAAGGCTTTGGATCTACTATCACTCTGGAAAGAAGGCCTAACGGGAATGGTGGCATACGCCGGAGATGCTTACACCATCAGTCCGCTAACGTCTGACATCAACACCATCAAGAACCTCGTACCCAACCTGTCACCAGATATCATGCCCTTCCAAGGCGGCAATGCAGTATCGGCAGTTAAGCTTGCGATTGAGATGATGACTCGTGCTCATATCTATAAAGGCGATCTGGTACTGATTGCTGATGATATTGATGGTCAAGAGAAGAAAGATATCGACTCACTACTCTCTGGTAGTAATTGGACATTATCAGTCTTGGCTGTAGGTACGGAAAGCGGCGCGCCGATCTCGTTACCTACAGGTTCGATGTTACAGACCGACTCAGGACAAACCGTGGTTGCGAAAACCAACGTAGGCAATATGCGCGACCTGACTCGTCGCTCTGGTGGTACGTTCACTGAAGTTCAATTTGATAACTCAGACGTTGAACACATCGCAAGTTACCTCGACCGAGTTGCGACAACATCAGAAGTGACTAAAACCAATAACTCACTCAACACCAGAGTGAACAACGGTTTCTGGTTATTACCGTTTCTGTTACTTCCTGCACTTGGGCTATTTCGAAAAGGGGTCATTTGGTGTGGCCTAGCTGTACTTGTCTCGTTCAGCCAACCGAATACTGCGTTTGCAAACCCTTGGAAAACCGATAACCAAGTGGGCTATCAGTTATATCAAGATGAGGACTTTCAACATGCCGCAGAACAATTCGAACAGCAAGAATGGAAAGGCATTGCGCAATACAAAGCCGGTGATTTCGAAGCGGCCGAACAGACGCTACAAGGTCTTTCTGGCGAAGATGCTCGCTACAACCTCGCCAATGCACAAGCAAAGCAAGGTAAGTACGACCAAGCGATAAAAGAGTATCAACGTATTCTCGAAAGTAACCCAGAACATACTTACGCAAAGAAGAATCTAGAGATTGTCGAACAGGCTCGGAAGCAACAGCAACAGCAAGGCGATTCTGAGTCCAAAGACCAAAACGAACAAGACCAGCAAGGTCAGCAAAATGATTCTTCGCAAAGCTCGCAGGATCAACAACAAAGCTCTACTGACAATGGGAAGTCGCAAAGTCAAAGCGGCAGCCAAGATCAAAATGAAAGCCAAGCTGATAGTCGCTCTGATTCCAAGGCGGATGAAGAAAGCGACAAGCAAGCTGTGCAACAAAACAAAGCGGATCAAGCAGATAAACAGTCACAGGACAAGGGTGACTCAGCATCTCAGGCAGCCCAAGCACAAGAGACTGCTAAGGAAAACACTGATAACAACGCTCAACAAGCTGCAGCACAAGTATCCGGTCAACCTATGTCGAGCGATCCTGATATGCGAAAACTTGAGCAAGTAGAAAGCGCTCGTGATCCGAGCCAATTGCTTAAAGCGCAAATGATTCTACAAGCACGACAAAAAAGTGCCCCTAACAACCAAAATAAAAAGTGGTAACCATGCGATTTTTAAACAAGCCATTTTTATCAATGCTACTGACACTGCTAATCGGTGTTTTCTCGTCACACTCTGTATTCGCAGCGACCGCTGTGGCGAGTGTTTCGCAAAACAGTGTTACCAAAGATGAAGTCTTCCTACTTAGAGTGGCGACCGATGAAAAAGTATCGTCCGGTGCTTTAGATCTAACCTTCCTTCAGAAGAATTTCTACGTCGGCACCCCAAGCTTTGGGTCATCGATGCGAATCGTCAATGGTAGCCGCACTGTGTCTAGCGAGTGGAATATTACCCTTGCCCCACTTCGATTAGGCCGATTAGAAATACCTAGCTTTGATATTGAAGGTGCCAAAACCCAACCGATCACCATCAACGTTTCGATTAATAAAGCCGCTCCAAAGCAGAGTGATATGGCGGAATTCCAATTAAATCTCAGCAAAAACATCTTGTATCCACAAGAAGTCGCCGAGCTTGATGTAAAGCTCATCATCAAAGCGGATCCAAGAAGATTACAAGATCCCCAGATCTCTCTACCAAACTCATCAAATTTGGACGTGGAACCCATCGGTGAGTCGAAACAGTTCCAAGATGTTATCAACGGACAAGAAGTCACAGTTGTTCAGCAATCTTTCCATATATCGTCACAGCAAGCAGGACAATTTCAGCTTCAAGGGCCAAAGTTAACCGGTGCTGTTGTTTACTCAACCAACAACTCAAGCAAAACTCGCCTTTTCCAGCTCGATACTCCTGTTGAAAGTCTGAATGTCACCGTCAAGCCTGTACCAAAAGGCTATCAAGGTGAGTGGTTACCAACCTCTGACTTTAAGTTGCTACAGAAATGGTCAGACAGCCAAGGTAATGAGCTAACAGATAGCGATGGTTTCGATAGTAATAAGCAAGGTTTTAAATTGGAAGCCGGTGATTCGTTAACTCGCACCATCACAATGACAGCGCGTAATTTAACACAACACCAACTGCCGAAACTAAACATCACCTACCCTAAATCGATACGTGTTTATGAAGAGAAACCGCAATTTGGCACAACCCAGTCTGGTGATGCTGTGGTCGTTTATAAGCAAGTATTGATTCCGAAAGAAGCCGGAAATATCTCGCTTCCTGATGTGTCTCAAGCTTGGTTCAACACCGACACTCAATCGGAACAAACCAGTAAAGCGCTTGGCTTAAAATTGTCGGTACAAGCTAGCGAGCAAGCTGCATCAAGTACGCCTCCTCCAGCGATTGAAGCGCCGATACAACAAGTAAGCCCGACGGTTGTTAGCGTTGATAACCCAGGAATATGGCCTTATCTCACTGCGCTATTTGCTATGTTGTGGTTAACCAGTTCTGCGATTACTTTCTACTTATGGTCACGCCGCGGTGAAGCAGTAAAACCAAAGCAAAAAGATGAACGTCAATCCGATACGGCAGAAGCGCTTATTGCCGCTCTGAAAATGAAAGACGGTGTGAAGACGAGAACTTTGTTCGAACAGTGGAAATCTGAAAATGCCGATCTACGCGATGAGACGTTAGAAGCCGTTGAACGTGAGTTAAACAAGCTAAACCAAAGCCTTTATGCTGAAGATGACTCACTAAGTCAGCCATGGGATCCTTCTGAGGTAATCAAAACGGTTAAGAAACCAAAACGCATCTCGAACAAAGCACACAAGAGCACATTAGAAAGGCTTTAATTAACCGGTGTTCTAAGTAAGCAGAAAGCTAATTAGGCAGAAAATCTAAGTAAAAAAAAGAACGAAGCCGTGATGACCACATTGTGATCATCACGGCTTCAGTCGTTTTTGAGAACGGGAAAAACAGATACCACACTAAGTCAGTGTAGCCGCAACTTTTCTTCGCTTCATAGCCGAGACAATTCTATTTCGCCCTGAATCTTTCGCCTTATACAAAGCCTTATCTGCCTTGCCATACAACAAATCAAAATCGAACTGGCGCTGATCCGAAGTTATCGATGCATAACCCACAGACGCGGTTAAATATTGGCTAGTGCTACTTTTACAATGGAGAATTTTTGCATCTTCAATACTTTGTCGAATCGACTCTGCACGCTGCTTTGTTGTTGTGTGATTGGTGCCGATCATCAACAACATAAACTCCTCACCGCCGATACGACAGAAGGTTTCTTGATCACCGTAAACATGAGTGCTCAGTATCTTGCCAATGGCACGTAAAGCGACATCCCCCTCAGTATGGCCATAGACACTGTTGTACAAACCAAAATGGTCAAGATCGACAAGAATTAACCCAAAGGTGACCTCATTCTGCGTAGCAAATGCACCTTGTTCCTCACAATTCAGATTATCTAAAACTTGTGACAGCATACGGCGATTACCAAGACGAGTCAGCGGGTCGAGTTTAGAAATCACATCGAGCTGTTCATTCGCATTTTCAAGCTCTTGAGTTCGCTTGCTAACCTCTTGTTCTAGGGTTTCATTGAGCTTTTTGATCTCTTCTTGCGCCATGGTTCTTTGTAAGACTTCAGCAAGGCTAGAGGCGAAGATACGTATCACTTCACGCAGTTGTGAAGTTAAAGGGCTTCGTGTTAGCAAATTATCCGCAGCGATAAACGCAATCGGAACGCCTGTATTTGTGGTGAGCATTGTCATTGCCGTCCAGCCAACTCCGACAATATTATAATCATGATAAATTGGGACCGATTCTTCAAAAGCAACTTGGTTAGGGTAAGTACGAGCTGCAGACACAATGTCGCGCTCTACCAGCTCTGATCGATAATAGGACTCATCGACAATATCGCCTTTTATATCGGTACCCCAAGTACCTTGCATGTAACTGCAATTTTTATCGGTAAGGAAAACGGCTAATCGATCAATGCCTAAATGCTGAATAGCAAAACTGACGGCGGACTTACACACAGCACTGACGCTATCGCAGCGAGACAACTCAACCATACTCGAATGCAGCATTCGGATGTTCAGTTCTTGGCGTTTACGAATGTATATCTGAGACAGCAGAGAGCCGAACGATTCAAGCATCTGCTTTTGGTAATTGGTGATTGGCGAGCGGTGAATGTAGTTGTCCATGGCAATCCAACCTACGGGTTTATCCCCTTCACGCAAAATAAGCATGCCATTCCACCCTTGCCCTACAACCTTACCTTCAGTGTAGAGTGGAGCATGTTCAATAACGACCAAGTTAGTGTGGTTGTCAGACAATGCCTCGATATATTCCGATTCAAGCTGATGCAGGTCATATTGAGTGTGATGTTCGCTGTTGGTTTTTCCTAGTTCATCGGTGCCGTAGGTGCCACTAAAACAACGCTTTTTCATATCAAGCAACATAAATATGGCGCGATCAAAACCAAGTCTATCGCGTACCGCCTCTACCGATGCTTTGTAGAGTGCATCCAATGATTCAGGGTTCGAGAGCTCTAACGCCACCTGATGAACCAATTTCATATTCTCGACAAACAACTCTCGAAGCTTAATTTCATCAAGATATTGCGCTTCACGTGTATCCCTATGCTTAATCTCGATAGCTGCATTTTTTTCTGCGCGAATACACTGCCAGCGAGCTGCCGCTAATTGAAGGCCATCCAGCCCTTGGTCAAAGGTTTGATTAACTTTTTCTGCGATGCAATTTTGAATAATTAAATAAGTTCTACAGGCTGGTGCGTTGTCGAGCATCATGATGAACGACTCTCCACCAAGCGCTTTACTGTGCTCCCACTTGCACGTATTGAGCGACATCGGTAACACACCGTCTGCAGTGTCGAACTGTGAAACCCATGGCCAAAATGTTGAAGGGTAATGATCAAGAGAGGTTAATTCACCGTAGGAAAACAACGGTAACGAGTCACTTTCTGGTATTGGCTCTGCAAATATTCCGACCCCTTGGGGGCCAAGCATTTTAATCAGGTAGTCAAACAGAGACTCAGCCAATAAACGGTGATCACGCGTAGCAGATATCTGTTTTGCAAAGGCTTTAACATGCACGGCGTTGATCCATTGGCTAATAAGAATAACGCAAAAATACAGAAGCCTTGATATGCAATCAATGTAACTAAAAATGAGATGTTAAGTGGGTCGCAATTTGACCTTTTGCATTATCACAAGCATGAGAAGGACTACAAAAATGGGATTTCCTGCCCAAAATTTCGTCGACATGTGATGTTTTTTAACAGCATAAAAAAGCCCCACCTAAAGTGGGGCAAAACTTCCATCGCTTATAGTTATAGTGATAATTCTGTAAATCGAATATCTAACCTGCGTTTCAGTTAGTGGTATTGACCACGTTATCGATTAAGCAATTAACCAAAGTCACCGTTTACATAGCCTTTAGTGCGATCATCTTTTGGTTCGCTGAAGATAACGCTGGTTTCGTTGTGCTCTACAAGCTCTCCCATTAGGAAGAAAGCCGTGCGGTCTGAAATACGGCGGGCTTGCTGCATAGAGTGCGTTACGATAACGATAGTGAAGTTCTTCTTCAGATCTTCCATCAACTCTTCAATTTTATGAGTCGCAATTGGATCAAGTGCTGAAGTAGGTTCATCCATCAAAATTACGTCTGGTTGCATTGCGATAGTGCGAGCAATACACAGGCGTTGCTGCTGACCACCAGACAAACCGAATGCGTGTGCTTTCAAACGATCTTTCACTTCATCCCAAAGTGCCGCGCCGCGAAGTGAACTTTCAACCACTTCATCAATGTGCTTTTTGTCTTTGATACCTTGAGCACGTAGTCCGTATGCCACGTTTTCATAGATACTCATTGGAAATGGGTTTGGCTTTTGAAAAACCATGCCGACTTTGATACGTAGATCAGCCACATCTATATTGCCGTAGATGTTATCGCCATCCATCTCAAGAAGGCCGGTGATTTTTACACCTTCAATAAGATCGTTCATTCGGTTCAAGCAACGTAATAGCGTTGATTTACCACAACCCGACGGGCCAATCAAAGCGGTCACTTGGCGCTCTGGCACGGGTAGGTTGATTGATTTAAGCGCTTGGTTTTCGCCGTAAAAAAGGTCTAGGTCTTTAATATTAAATTTGTTCATATTCGTAATCTCGTAATTCGTCAAAGTCTGTACTGTTTTTGTTTTAGGAGCTCATTTGGCTCTAGAAAACCCTGCTTAGTAAGTTGCAGTATTAAAACGTCTTGCGATCAACTTCGTGAGTGTGTTGATCAGCAGTACAAGAACAATCAGTACTGTTGCTGTGCCGTATGCTTGATTCCATTCTTCAATGGTAAATAGCTCCGTCGTTAACTTATATAAGTGAACGGTTAATGTACGGCCAGAATCCAATAGTGAATCTGGGATACGAGCAACCATGCCTGCGGTCAAGAATACTGGCGCTGATTCACCAATAACACGACCAATACTCAGAATAACTGAAGTGATAATACCCGGCATTGCACTTGGTAGAATCAAACGCCAGATTGTGTAGATTTTAGAAGCACCTAAACCATATGAGCCTTCACGATAAGTTTGAGATACCGCCATCAACGCTTCTTCAGTAGTACGAATAATCACTGGAAGAATCAAGATACTCAGTGTCAACGCGCCCGATAGGATAGAGAAACCTAAACCTAAAATAGCTACGAAAAATGTCATACCAAACAGACCGAAGATGATTGACGGAATACCTGCTAATGATTCGGTACAAAATCGAATGATCTTAACTAAGCGACTGCCTACTTTTGCGTATTCAGTCAGGTAGATTGCCGTCATGATACCCAATGGCGCCGCAACCGCAATCGAAGCAATAACCATGTAGATGGTCGAGATGATCATCGGAAAAATGCCGTGCTCATCGCCCGTTCGCGTGTAGTCATCCGTGATGAAATTCCAATCAACGTGCTGTAAGCCGTTTGAGAGGATGTACCACATAATCCAGAACAAGAAGCCCACCGTTAACGCGGCAGCAGCCCATATAAAACCACTCAGAACGGCGTCTTTACGTGCGCGGGCTTTCTTTAACGCGATTTTATTCATCGTCTTACCTTGCGGGTTCGTAGGATTAGTTTGAGGTGCTACGTTATTTTCTAAAGACATAATGTTACCTCGCCTTCTCACGGTTCAAGTAAAGGAGAATTGCATTCAGAGACATGATGAAAACAAGGAGAACAACACCCGTCGCATAGAGCGCACTTGCGTGAATACCACTCGCGTAAGACATTTCAATCGCAATGTTCGCGGTTAGTGTACGAGCTGAATCCAAGATACCTTCAGGCATTGCCGGCGCATTACCCATCACCATAATGATTGCCATCGTTTCACCAAGAGCACGGCCTATACCCAAAATTACGCCCGTCATAATGCCTGAGCGAGCAGCCGGAACGAGCAACTTAAAGATAGTAAAGATCTTTGAAGCACCTAACGCTAAAGAACCTTCTTTGTACGTTCTTGGTACAGCACGGATTGAGGTTTCAGAAACCGTAATTACCGTCGGAAGGATCATCACACCCAGAACAATAATACCCGCCAAAATCGTGTTACCCGCAGGCACTTGAAATACGTTTTGAATCAGGGGAACGATAATAACGAGACCGAAGAAGCCGTAAACTACCGAAGGTATACCCGCTAGCAATTCGACAGCAGGACGAATGATGTCCGCCAGACGCTTTGGCGCGATTTCAGCAATAAAGATTGCCGTTAACACACCAATCGGCACACCGACCACTACTGCACCTAATGTCGATACGACAGATGCCACAATCATGGTTGCAACACCGTAAAGTGCTGGTGGTAGCCAGTTCTGTCCTAGCACGATGCCCGATAGGCCCGCTTCCTGGAACGCAGGGATACTTTCTCTAACGATGAAAAAAGCAATAACAGCAAGGGATACGATGCCGATGATTGCGCTAGTAAGAAATAAGCCGTGAAAAATACGCTCTTTCCAATCTACACGCTTCTTTTTACGTAAGCCGCGTTTCAGTTGAGTCGCTTCGCTATTCATAAGCTGTTCACTATTCGTTGCGATGGTCATAACAAGTCTCACATATCGAAATCCTTAACACGCTGTCTAAGCGTACGGATTAACTCGAAGTGGGATAGAAAAGGCTCAGCCTGAAAAGGTAGGCTGAGCAATATTTAATTAATTGAGATATAGATTAGTTAACTGAGATGTAGCCTTTGTTCTCAACAAGAGATTGAGCTTCGTCAGTTAGCATCCAATCTAGGAACTTTTGAGTTTCAGAAGAAGGCTTACCTTCTTTGTAAAGTACTAGGAAAGGACGAGCTACTTTGTAAGAACCGTTCTTAACGTTGTCTACAGATGCTTCAGTACCGTCAATTGCAAGCGCGTTTACTGAGTTATCTACTGTACCTAAAGAGATATAGCCGATTGCGTAAGGGTTAGATGCAACCATTGTTTTTAGTGCACCGTTACCGTTAGCAACTTGAGCACGTTGAGAGATTGCTGATACTTTCGTGCCAGAAATCTTCATTTTAAGAGACATGATGTCTTCGAATGCGCCGCGAGTACCCGATGCTGTATCACGAGTGATTGCTACGATTGGCTTGTCTGCACCACCAACGTCTTTCCAGTTTGTTACTTCACCTTTGTAGATAGCTGTTACTTGCTCAGCCGTTAGACCGTCAAGGCCATTCTTAGGGTTAACCACGACTGCGATGCCGTCACGAGCAACCACCTCTTCAACGAGTGTTGTTTCTTTCTCGCTATCTTTAAGGTTACGAGAAGACATACCTAAATCTGCACTGCCGTTCTTCGCCGCTTTAACACCAGCAGACGAACCTGGGCCTTGTACTTCGATAAATACGTTTGAATTCGTTTTCATGTATGTTTCAGAGAAAACTTCCATCAGTGGCGTCACGCTGCTTGAACCAACTGCTGAAATAGTTTCTTTAGCTGAAGCTGGAGTAACTGTTAGTGCACCTAAAAGAGCGATTGCACCGATAACTGTCTTTTTCATCACAAATTTCCTTAAGTGGCGTTATTGCCGTTGTGTTTAACTTGAACGGTGCCCACTTTAGAATCTGAATGTGACAGTTGTGTTTCATTAAATTGAAGCCTATATGACAACTACAAATTAGTAGATAATTTATCTCCTACTCGATCAATTGATGATTGCACATCTATATAACTCACATATTTATCGAAGAGTTCACCGAAAAATCAGGCACTACACCTTAGAACACCTCTTCATTTATATCGAACGACAACCAATAAATTTCCATATTTATCAATCTAATAGCTTCAACACAATATGTAGAAATACGCACATTAGCCGCCATTTCGTGCAATAAATAACCGTGCACATTAAATACTTACTACATATAACAAAATCAAAGTCATTACTGATTGAATTGTTAGTCTCATTAGTTAGAATTGCGGGCTAATTATAATAAAAGCAATTGCAATTATTTATTTATTTATTTATTAAGGGACAGTACATGCGCCAACTTCTCAGTGGCTTATCAATTAAAGTTCAAATTCTTATTCCAGTGCTCTTTTCCGTCGTATTACTTTTGACAGGTGTCATCATCGGTGGTGACAAGCTGGAAAACGCATTTAAAGATGTATCAACAGCGACAGATCAACTCATTCTACATAAAGAAGAACTCAGCGAAATCGTCGACAATAGCTACGGCATGCGCATCAAAGCAATCTATAGCTTGTTTAATCCTGATGATGTAAACACACTCGTTGAAACGCTTAACCAAAAACGTGAACAAAATTATCGGCTGTTGAACTCATTGGAAACAGTGTCAGGTATGCAAGATGAAGTCGCAGCAATGACCAAGGCGATGGACCACTACGTTAACTTCTCACGTAATACCATGCTTCCCCTGTTAAAGGCAAAGCACGACAATTCAATCCTACCTTCTGATTTTGATACAAGCTACCAAACAGCGGTTGACCAATACCGCCATGCGGGTAATGAAATGGTAAAAGCAATCGACACTCTTTCTAAAAAGCTAAACTTGCTTGCGACTCAACAAGTCCATACCAATGGTCAGCAACACACTAGCACCCTAAATACTGCGACTATTGGGCTTTTAGTGATTCTATCAATTGCTCTTGTTATTAGCTGGACACTGGCTGGCATCATTGTTAAACCAATCAACAATATTCAGGCAACCATGCGCGAAGTAGCAAAAGGTAACCTGCTAGTAAAAGCCGAAGAACATGGAGACAATGAGATCTCACGTCTTGCGCAAGACGTAAACAAATCCGTTGAGCAATTGCGTGACACGGTAAGTTCACTGTCTCGAATCAGCATCGAAGTTGCGTCAGCATCGACTGAACTAGCTGCTGTAATGACACAATCAAGTGCGAACTCAGACCAAGAGAAGCAAGAAGTGGAACAAGTTGCTTCTGCCGTGAATCAACTTGAGAGCACAGCAGCAAACGTCAACGAAAATGCAGTACAAGCCGACTCCGCGTCTAAGCAAGCTGACGAAATGGCGACACACAGCATGAGCTTGTTTAATGAAAGTAACCAAGCCAACGAGCAAATGGCGATTCAGCTTAGCGAAGCTGCGAACGTTGTTGGCACACTAAAAGAGCACTCAGAGAAGATTGGTAATGTCATTGAGGTTATTCAAAGCATCTCAGAGCAGACTAACCTTCTTGCGCTTAACGCTGCCATTGAAGCCGCTCGTGCAGGTGAAAGCGGACGTGGTTTTGCGGTTGTAGCTGATGAAGTGAGAATGCTAGCAGCACGTACACAAGATTCGACCAAAGAAATCCAAACCATCATTGAAGGCTTGCAGGTTCAATCTGGAAACGCGAATGAGAGTATGAGCAGTTCGCTGTCTATGTTGGAACATAACCAGACGCTTTCGGGTGAGGTAAGCTCTGCACTTTCAGGCATTGCGAACTCAGTAACGGATATCACGGAAATCAACACTCAGGTCGCCGCTGCTGCAGAAGAGCAAAGCCAAGTGACTTCAGACATTAACCGTAATATCTCAAATATCTACAGCTTAGTAAGCCAAAATGTAACAGGCATTACCCAAGCTGCAGCAGCAAGCCACGAGTTATCAAACCTCGCTGAACAACAAAAGCAGCAGTTGGGCTTCTTTAAGGTTTAAGGGTAAAGGTTAAGGTTCAGCTGTAACGGCTTATGGTATAGGCTCTAGGATACAAAATTTAAGCCTTAAACTGTAAGCACTTACTTAGCATGTACAGATTGCAGTAACCGTCCTTCATTATTAAGCCAACTATTGAGTCATCAGTAGTTGGCTTTTTTAATTTCTGGAGATTACTGATCGCTCTGAGCAGCTCTGATTCTTTCAATCGCTTCCACTCTTCGAAGTTGTTCTGGCTGAAAATGCGTAGTCCGAAGTTGTGCGATAGTCTCTTGTTGCTCAATTTCTGAGAGTGCTGAGTCATTCAAAATGTCGTTTCGTTCAACAAAGTAAATTTCTAAAGCTCCATCAAAGTCCGCCCTTTGTTGATCAAGCGCTTCGAGCCTCTGCGTCGCTTCTTCGCCAACCAGTTCGTTTCTCTTCAAGTACCGGCCTTGTTCATCTAAGCCCTTAGAGCTGGATAGTTGCTGCAATAACACCTGATTTTGATGACTCGTTTGAACGTAATCTGGCTGTTCAGATAGATAAGACTCAAGCCTTTGCTGATATTCTAACTCGTCTAGCCCTTCTTGTTTCAGAAGTAACTTTTCTAAAGCGATTTCCCTCATTCTGTTGTCATGGGTAAACAAAATACTTATCTCACTCTCACTGAAAAACTGCGCTTGAAGATCGAGGAGAGCTTGATTCAGTGCGCGTAGGTCCTCTGCGGATATTGAGGTGGTATCAAATTGGACATCTAATGATGTCAGTGCCGACTTGTACTCAAGATATTTGGCAAACAGTGCCTCATCAACGATCGCGACCTGTGATTGCTCGTGGTGTTTTGCCACGTTGTCACGAATATCTTCGAGGGTTAATTCTGTATTGCCTGACACGAAATATTCCATCATGTCTTTGGCTGATGCGTTATCGATTTCAGTATCTTGTTGAGAAGCGACCTTCAATAAAGAAGCGCTTTGTTCGCTGTTATTATATGAACTTGTATCTTCCTTCTTTAGATATAAAAAGACCGCCGCTGTACTCATCAGGGCTATCGTGGTTATCGACAAAATGGCGATCTTTTTCATTATATTTTCCTTATGATCTTAACTTATGGGCAATGCGGCCTACAGGCCAGCCAACTTCAATCGATTCGCGTGTTGACGATACAAGGTCACTGGATCGGTCTCAAAAAGATGGTGGATACCCAATAGTCCATTGATCTCGTCTAGGTGATTCATTTTGTAATCATCACCAATCACTTTGCCCAAATGCGCGCTACATGCTCCCACTAACCCGTCATTAGGTTCATTAAAAGCTAAACCAAGGATTGTCATCGCTCCGTCGGTAGGATCAAGAAGGTTGGTAAAAGTGGAAGAGCCTGTCCATGAATAGTAATAGACACCGTTGTTTGCTTGCCATTCACCATCACCACACTCAGACGTTGGCACGCCTTCAGGGTAAAACTGATTGAATGCAAGCGAACCTTCAGTGGTCAACGCTTCAAGAGACGCAAGGCCATCTTGATCAAGATCCGTTCCACCAGATAATAGGTTGATAAGCGCAGTCAATCCACCAGCCAATTTAACCGCGATACCTTCTGAAACTGACCCTTCAGATACCGTCCCGCGAACAAGGTCTGCCACTTTAGATCCTTTATGAACACCACCAATGCTCGTCACCGAAGCAACAAGATCAGGTCGAACCGATGCGACATAGCGCGCAGTAGGACCACCGTGACTATGACCGACTAGATTCACTTTACTTGCGCCTGTCGCGGCTAATAGCGTCTCGACTTGAGCGAGTAACTGTTCACCACGAACTTCGGAACTGTTGGTAGCTGAAACCTGAGCAACGTATACGCTCGCACCATCTTTGGTTAGGGATTCAGGTACGCCATAGAAGTAATCGACACCCGCTAATGTATCGAAACCAAACAAACCATGTACCAACATAATGGGGTATTTCGTTTGTGTGTATCCACTGACTTCTAATGCCGATGCGCTTGTTCCGGCATAGACGCCAAAACTGGATAGGCAGGCTATCGTCCAAATTAATATCTTTTTCAATGCTCTTCCCTTAAACAGATTAGACCTCTGATGAGTAAGGAAACCGTAGATGATGATTTTATAAAACAAAAAGTAACAACTTGATATTTGTGATATTGAACTTGAATTAAACAATTGTGATGAACATAGAAAATGCAACGTCGCTTGATATTACCAACGGGTAAGCTACTGATTAAATTATAATTTACCTCCCACCCTTCTGATAACGTTTTCATTTAGCATTCAATAGACAAGTCATCACATACCGGTCAATGACGACGTGTTTGCCTGCGATAGTTCGTTAAAATCAAATGTTAGATATTAGCCATTTCACTTCGAAGCCATTGTTTTTCAATCAAAAAGTGGTTGAAACTTTGACACTTATGCCAGTTATGAGCAGCTAACAACCTGAATGTATTGACGAGAGCTATTGGTTTTAGATATAGGTCATACCAGTTATCTGAAATTCAGTTATTAAAACAGTCACAAGCAACAACGTTTTGTTTGGCTCACTAAATATAAAAGAGAATACAGTGATGAAAAATACGGCTTTTATACTCGCATTAACCCTGCCTTTTGGCGCTTATGCTGCTGAAGATTCAATACCGACACCTGAATCGATTACATCCGCGCAAGTATTTAGTACACAAGGTTCCGAGACCTATTCTTATGTTCGATGCTGGTATCGAACCGATGTCTCACATGACTCCCCAGCCACCGACTGGAAATGGGCGAAAAAGGAAAATGGTGATTACTACACAATCAATGGATACTGGTGGTCTTCTGTATCCTTCAAGAACATGTTCTACAGTGACGCTCCTCAATCTGAAATCAAGCAGCGTTGTGAACAGACGCTCGACATCCAACATGACGCCGCAGACATCACTTACTTTGCAGCAGACAATCGCTTCTCTTATAACCACTCGATTTGGACAAATGACAACGTTGTCCAAGCGAACACCATCAACCGTATCGTCACCTTCGGTGATAGTCTTTCTGACACCGGTAACCTATTTAACGGTTCTCAATGGGTTTTCCCGAACGCAAACTCATGGTTTTTAGGGCACTTTTCAAACGGTTTAGTCTGGACAGAGTATTTAGCCAAGGCGAAAGATGTGCCTCTTTATAACTGGGCGGTAGGTGGGGCTGCTGGCACCAATCAATACGTCGCATTAACCGGAGTATATGACCAAGTCACCTCTTACTTAACCTATATGAAAATCGCCAAAAACTACCGCCCAGAAAACTCGTTGTTTACTATAGAGTTTGGCCTCAATGACTTTATGAACTACAACCGAGAAGTGGCTGATGTAAAGGCCGATTTCAGCAGCGCTTTGATCCGCTTAACGGAATCTGGTGCAAACAATATCCTGCTGTTCACCTTGCCCGATGCAACCAAAGCACCTCAATTCAAATACTCAACTGAACAAGAGATCATTAAAGTTCGTGGCAAGATTTTAGAGTTCAATCAATTCATCAAGACGCAGGCCAAGTATTACCAAAGCATGGGTAAAAACGTGGTGTTGTTCGATGCGAGTGCGTTGTTCGCCAGCATTACCGATAATCCAGAGCAACATGGCTTTCGAAACGCGAGTGATGCCTGCCTTAATATAAATAGAAGCTCAGCAGCCGACTACCTAAAAAGTCACAGCTTAACCAATGATTGCGCAGCGTACGGATCAGACAGCTATGTCTTCTGGGGAGTAACACACCCAACGACCGCCACCCACAAATACATTGCCGACCATATTTTGGCGTATTCATTCTCAACCTTTGATTTCTAATGCTTTTCGAATGACTCTGAGTCCTGAGACAACACCTCTCAGGTGCAGAAACCAGATACAAAAAAACCGCCCTTCATCGGCGGTTTTTATTTACGCTAGTTTGTATAAAGATCTGTATTTATAAACATAATCTTTTAGCTCACGCGAGTTGATTACTCGTCGTCAGTTTTTGGCGCAACTTTCTTCTTAGGGATAAATACTGTATCACCCACTGCCACATTCTTGTGGAAGCTCTTATCGCGCTTAACCGGTTTTTTCGGCGTTTTCTTAGCTTGAGTGTTGGTTTTCTTCTTCGCAGGACCGCCTTTAGCAAAAGCAGGTTTACGCGGCTTAATACCTTTGAATTTACCTTTTAGACCTTCAAGTACAGAGAAAGTAAGATCTTGTTGAAGGTAAAGCTCAACACGCTTAAAGCTATCCCAGTCTTTTGGACCAACCAAAGAGATTGCATCACCTTTGTTACCCGCACGACCAGTACGACCGACGCGGTGCACGTACTCTTCTGTATGCTTAGGCATATCAAAGTTGATAACGTGGCTTACGTTTGGAATATCGATACCACGTGAAGCAACGTCTGTTGTTACCAAGATCTTGTAAACCGCACGCTCGAACTGGCTCATGATTGCATTACGTTGCGTTTGGTTTAGGTTACCGCTCAATGCCACCGCTTTAAGCTTCTTCTCGTTTAGCTTCTCGGTTAGGCGATCAGTATCAGCACGAGTTGCCGTGAAGATCATCACCTGACGGTATTCAGCTTCTTCAATAACACGATCTAAAATCGCTTCTTTATGATCGAGATGGTCACACAGGTAAAACTTCTGAGTGATATCAAGGTGCTGTTCGTTAGAAACACCCACTGAGATGCGTTTAGGCGAATCTAGCATTTCATTTGCAATGTCGTTCACTTCCGCGTGATCAAGTGTCGCAGAGAACATCAACGTTTGACGGCGACGGTGTTTAGCTGCATTCGCGATACGACGCAATTCAGGTGCGAAACCTAAATCTAGCATACGGTCAGCTTCATCAAGGATTAGCGTTTCAACACCATCTAAAAACAGTGAGCGGTGCTCAAGGTGATCCGCAAGACGGCCTGGAGTCGCAACAATAAAGCGAGGGTACTTACGCAGAGCCTTAACTTGGTCGTTAAAGTTTTCACCACCCAAAATAAGTGTCGCTTCGTAAGACAGACCACCAAGCATGCTACGCAGCTCGCCATAAACTTGTTTTGCTAGCTCACGAGTAGGAGCCAAAATTACACCACGAGGATCTTTAGCAGAAAACGCTTTTGTTTTTAATGCCTTATGTATCATTGGCAACACAAACGCCAATGTTTTTCCTGATCCCGTTTTTGATGAAGCCAATAGATCCTTACCAGCAATAGCAACAGGGATCGCTTTTGATTGGATCTCTGTCGCTTTCTTGAAGTCGTAATGTTTTAAGTTCTTCAGTAAGCGGTTATCTAAGCCTAAATCTTTAAAGTGCAAAGGACTCTCCAGTCATGATGGTATTGAATAAAATTAATTTAACGTGACATGATACCGCGAAAGTACTTTATAAGGATAGAGATCACAGAAAATTTATCCCTTTATCTCTCGTTTGCTAGAACATTGTATGCATTGCTCGCAAAGAAATAACTATCCAAAACACATCAAAACCGGCTCTCACCCCTCCATCTCATAAACGAGACATAACGTGACGCTCAGCTAATTACCTCAAAAATTTAGTAATTTCTCTAGTTATTGTTTTTGCAGTTAAAAAATTAGTCGCTACAATCATTAATGAAGCGACTATATGATAAAGAATGTATAGCGCATCTTTTGATGATAAATAAGCAAGGAGTTCTTATGAATAAGACGTTAATCGCAGCTGCAGCCTCAGTTTTCATTTTAGCTGGTTGTTCTTCTGAGCCAGAAGAAGCTGCAATGTCACAAATGGATCAATTGACTAACCAAGTTGCTGAGCTAACCAGTGAAGTTGAAGCACTTAAAGGCGATAAAGCGGCAGCTGAAATGAAAGCTCAAGAAGCAGCTGCAGCCGCTATGGCAGCAAAAGAAGAAGCGGATCGTGCTAACGACCGTATCGACAACATCGCAGAGTCTTACACTAAATAGTTTGAGAGCTCAGTGCGATTAAGCTGTAGATTAAATCAGTCGCAAAATGCAGTAGATAGACAGCACCACCTCTTAACGGATGTGGTGCTTTTTTTGGGCGTTACTAATTCGAATAAAAGGCATTAATTCGAGTAGAAGGTATCAATTCAAGTAGACAAAAATAAACGCCCCTTGTTACAGAAGAGGCAATCAAATTAGAACTCAATCACAGGTGGTGCTATCTCAACAGGCACGCCATTTTGAGCAAATATCACCGCTTTCGCTTTTGAATTTGGTAGATCTGCATCTTCAAGCCACCATTTTAATTCAACGGGGATTTGCAATAATTTCTTAGAGCCGTCGCTTCGCGTCAATGGTTCGTGAGCTTCAACAAACACGCTCCTATCTGGCTCTAAAGACACTTTGATAGGCTCATCGATTATTGTGACTTGCTCACCACGACTAACCTGTTCAAAAAGCCACTCAATATCTTTAGGTTCCATACGAATACAGCCGGAGCTGACTCGCAAGCCTATCCCAAAGTCTTTATTGGTGCCGTGTATCAGATAATCACCTGCACCATAAGCAAGTCGTAATGCATACTCGCCCAGAGGGTTTTCCGGCCCAGCAGGAACCACTTTTGGTAGCTCAATCCCTTTCTCTAGATACTCTTTACGAATTGAGTTTGGAGGCGTCCAAGTCGGATTGGGTCTTTTTTGGCTTATCTTAGTGATCATCTCTGGGGTATCTCGCCCCACTCGACCGATGCCAACAGGAAATACGTGCACCTGATTTTTCTCAGGTTCAAAGAAGTACAACCTTAACTCGGCAAGGTTAATCACAATGCCTTTTCTCGGCGTATCCGGCAGAATCAAACGGCTAGGGATACTTAACACATAACCTTCAGCAGGAAGAAAAGGATCAACGCCTTTGTTTGCCGCCATTAAAGAGAGAAAACCAATATCGTATTGCTTAGCAATGATGGCCAACGTTTCGCCAGCAGCCACTTCGTGTTGCTGTATTCTGCCGACGATACGGCTTTCAGCCGGAGGCAGTACAAAGGTCGCCGCAGACACACACGACGAAGCCATCGCTGCCACAAGCATGGTGACCCTCACTAGAGGTAAAGCTACCTTACGTATCTGTGTTCTCATTGAGTGCAAAGGCGTCGAGTTAGCGCAGTACGACATACAATTCCTTGGTTGGTCTTTCTATCAAAGTTTAGATTATCGCTGATCAAACGTCGCGACAACGTATTGTTGCTCCAAGCTGATATGCAACAGGCCTTTATTTGTCGTTTTTCTTCTGGACATAGCGTAATTTAACCACACAAAATCGATTGCCTCTAAACTTTCAACATATTTGGTTATCTATATGAATAATACTTTAAAGGTAGAGCAAATTTGTGACAAACATCTCACGGAGCCTCGCTTTAACTCGCTAATATTGCCTCAACAAAACGAATTCAATTCAACAGAATCGGTAATTAATAAAACCCTGTTCCTATAATTACCGTTAAAACTTTGGAGAACGACCATGGCTACACCTCATATTAATGCTCAAGCTGGTGATTTCGCAGAAACTGTACTTATGCCAGGCGACCCGCTTCGCGCAAAATACATTGCAGAAACATTCCTTGATGACGTGAAGCAAGTTTGTGACGTTCGCAACATGTTTGGTTACACAGGCACTTACAAAGGTAAGAAAGTTTCTGTAATGGGCCACGGTATGGGTATTCCATCGTGCTGCATCTATGTACATGAGCTAATTGCTGAGTACGGCGTAAAGAACGTTATTCGCGTAGGTAGCTGTGGTGCGGTACGTGATGACGTTAAACTAATGGACGTTGTTATCGGTATGGGTGCATCGACTGACTCAAAAGTAAACCGCATTCGTTTCAACAACCATGACTTCGCGGCAATCGCTGATTTCGGTCTTCTAGAAGAAGCCGTAAACCAAGCACGTGCACAAGAAGTTCCAGTTAAAGTTGGTAACGTATTCTCTGCAGACCTTTTCTACACTCCAGAAGCTGACCTTTTCGAAAAAATGGAAAAGCTAGGCATCCTTGGTGTTGATATGGAAGCAGCTGGTATCTACGGTGTTGCTGCGGATCTTGGTGCTAAAGCTCTAACTATCCTAACAGTATCTGACCACATCATCCGTGGTGAGAAACTAAGCTCTGAAGATCGTCAAAAATCTTTCAACGACATGATGAAAGTTGCTCTAGAGACTGCAATCAACATCTAACGAATTGATAAGATACATTGAAAAGCGTTACCCCGCAGCCAAGCTCACTTGGCTGCTCAAATAATCCCGAGGGGGAGATCGTGTCTAACGACAAGCTGCCAAAAGATGCGGATGGTTTGCAACTCAACTTTTGTAAAACATTGGCGTGTGACAACTTTGGCTTGAGCGATGCAAAACGGTATGTTTTGCAACACGCAAACCCTAAGCGTCCAGCGATGGTTTGTCGTGAATGTGGAGCTTTCCCCCCCTTACTTAACAATCGTGAAGTGTTAAGCGAACTTCATCGCCTAAGACAACTTCACAGCGACGGGCTCCCTGCTTGTCGTAATGATGATTGCGATAACTTTGGCTTATCGGTTCATACCCACAAACATCTTTATCATGCCTTCGGCTACAGTGGCGATAGGCAGCGTTACAGATGCAAAGACTGCCAATCAACCTTCGTTGATAAGTGGTCAGGATCCAACAAAAAACTTCAGTTTCAAGAGAACCTCATGGGCTTATTGTTCATGGGGTATTCAGTACGTGAAATTTGTAGAAAGTTAGAGATCAATCCAAAGACTTTCTATGATCATGTTGACCATATCGCCAGTCGCTGTCGTCGCAAGTTAGCGATGATCGATGCTCGTTGGGTCAACCATGCTAAAGATTACGAATTCGCTTCTCACTACCAACGCCTGCAACCGAAAAGCAACAATGGTGTGGTATGGATAGCGACTGGCGAGGCACACTCTGGCTACATCCTTTGCCAACACGTCAATTACTCTCAAAATGAAGAACCATCTGGAAGTGCTGATCACAACCCTTATGATGACGTTGCACGCTTTGTGTCTAAAGAGCACTCTTCAGAAGCGAATCTCGAACTTCCTCAGCCGTCTGACAAACTGAAAGAGCGCATTGAGCAGCAATATCAAGTCATTCTTGCGAGAGGCAATGTAGAGGACCCAATGGGGAACCTTACGACATTCAGTTACCCTTCGAAAGGCGCGCTAATTCGACCGCCTTATACTTCCTATGCTCACTTCCTACACGTGCTTGATATGTGTGATGAGAATAAGCATGTCACGATCTATATGCCACAAGATCCATTACTAAGATCTGCCGCTCTAAGCGTTTGCTTGCCGCGTATTCAGCGTCAAAATGTTGACCTTATGTATGTAGAGGAAGACTCAGGTTGGCAAGATGACCAAAATTTTGAAAAGATCGACATCGTTCATATGAGTTGGTGGCGCGATCGTTGGGCTATCGCGAGTCAAGGTGACAGTCAAAAAGGTATCTGCTACCTAACGGGTAATAATCCAGAACCAAAACAGTGGCTTAATACAGCTTCAATTCAGCAAACAAAGTTCTATCAACAACGTTTTCAGTTGTTATTTGATAGCTTCATCAATGAGCCAAGACGTAAACTTCGTCCTGGGGGCATTCTTCCATTACTCGACATATTTAGATCTTGGCACAATCTGTGCTACCAAGATAAGCAAGGGTTGACGGCAGCACAACGCTTAGGTGTGACAGAGCAGCCATTAACTCTTAAGCAATTGCTTTCATAGAAATTTACCATCTAGACAAGCGCTCTAGAACTCATTGATTTCAAAGCAAAAGCATGAGATAACACCCAGAATTGGAAAAGATACGTGTCCCCTTTATGCTCAGCGAGAGATAATTGATGCTTATCATCAATCACACTCCTATAATGATTGTGTTATCAATATGTTCGATAATTATGGATCTAAGCCTTGGACAAAAATCAGTACCTTCTTGAAACCGAACTAGAACAACTCAAAACTCGCGTTGATTCTGAGCCATTGGTGATCCTAGAGATTGCACAACAATGCCTAGTCAGATCAGAGCAAGTTCTGTTTGAAGAGGGCGCTATCCAGTCATTCATGTTAATGGCGAGATGTTGTTGGAACCTTATGGATTACCAGAAAGGTTTAAAATACATCAAGGAAGCCTACAAACGCCAAAGCCGATTAGATACCGATCATTTTCTCCCTGAAATTCTCCACTTACACGCTCTCCAATTCTGGGGACAAGCCAAGTATTACTCCGCCCAACAGTTCTGGATCAATGCATTAGAACAATCTGCACTGGTTGATGAAGTGGAGATTCAAATTGAATGCCTCATTGGCCTTGGCAACATTTGGCGAATGACTCACGAATATAAACTTGCACGCTCTACCCACCAGCTCGCTGTAAAAGTAGCGAATAACAGTCGCATTGGTTGGTTAGAAGGCAAAGCGAGAATACTTCTCGCATGGGATTACTACCTGCTAAACAACTATGTTGAAATGCTATCGGTGCTCGACGGTGCAGAAGAAGCACTAAAAGAATATAAAGATAATACTTGGCACGCGGAAGTATGGGATTTTCGAGGCCTTGCCCTACTTGGCCTTGAACGTTTGGATGATGCAGAACGAGCCACAGCCAAAGCGCACAAGCTAGCAGTAGAGCACAACCTTGTATGGATGAAAGCGCATTCCTACATCAGCCGAGCTAGACTGGAGCTCTTAAGAAAGAGGCCAGAACAAGCCGCCGAGTTGCTAAGGCTGGCAGAAGAGTCAGCAAACGAATTCGATAATGGCGAACTGCTTAGCCAAATTTGTTATCAACAGTCTTTAGTCGCAGAAGAAAATCAAGATTTTGAAGCCGCATTGATCGCTTTTAAGAAGTATCGTCAATATTCTACCGGCATGCTTAAAGAACAAACAAATCGTGTCGGTTTAGACAAAGCGCGCAGTTCAAAACGCCAGCTTGAACAAAGAGCTCGTAAGCTAATTAACCGCATCCGAGGTCAACACGAACACGACCCGGAAAAGCACCTCTCTTATGTCGTTTCCGAAACCTTCTGGTGGGAAAAACTGGTACTATTTAAGACGGAGCTTAAACGCTCTAATCACTGCATCATCATGTTCCATCACATCGATACCGATTACTTAGATGTCTGTACCGAGATAGCACATACCTTGTGTAATCAGAACGACTTCATTGCAAGGCTAAGTTCAGAACGTGTGGCTCTGATGCTTTCCGAAAAAGACGAAGCTGCAGACCAGATCTTTAAAACTCTGACCACCATGCTAGATATCTATCCATGGCACAGAAAAGGATTAAAAGGTTCGAGACCGACCGTCAGCCTCAACGATATTTTGACGTTCCCGTTCACTCTTGAACAACTAGAAGAAGACGATGCTGAGGTAACAGAATGATGGAAACCCTATTAAGCAAGATTACAGATGCAGGTCTAGATCCTTCATCGGTATCGGGTGAAGAGGCGATCATATTCTGGAATCATATTCGCCAACACGTTTCGACGACACAAACAGAACAAGCACACTGTTACATCATCAGCTCTGAGTACCGCGCCGAGTTACAACAAAATCAAACCAGTATTGATGAGTTGAAACTGGCACTCGACCTACTCCACCTTCCTACAGATATAGAAGATATTCTTACTGTAAAGACCAGCTTAAGTAATCGCTTGGTTGAAATTGGTGATTACACGTCGGCACTGAATGAGTTCGTCAGCTCATCGACAATCGCTGTTGAGCACGGGCATATCGATGAATATGTAATGGCTATCTTAGGTATGGGGAACCTGTGTGACGCTTACGGAGATCACAGCAGAGCTCTTCGCTACTACCAAAAAATCAATAGCATAGATCACGCGATAAGCAGTCGATCACTTCGTCTTAAATTCAAGCTTTATATGGTAGCAAGTCTGCTACTGCTCAACCGAATAACGGCGGCCAGCGACTTACTGAACGAATGCGAAGAACTGAGCATTTTAGTGAGTGATAAGCTACTCACAGCTCAAATATTGTTGTATCAAGCAAAAGTGCTCCGTGCTAAGAAAAAGCACCATGAAGCGCTTCGTTGTCTGTCAAAAATTCAATATCCAGCCAACAGTACTCAAGCAAGTTGGCTCGCGACCATGACTCGTCTAGAGTTAGCACATTGCTTGAGTGCGACCGGAAAGCAAGACTATGCAAGTATGATCTTGTCGAGCACCCACAAACGTGTGAAGCCCGGCTCGTCACCAGTGCTTGCGAAGCGCTTCTATGATTCTCTAAGTGATGTGTGTTTGAATCAAGGTCGTTTTGAAGAAGCGCTGAGCTACGAGAAGAAAGGCTACCGAATTGAAACGGATCTGATGAAACAGATCCCGATCAGCGAACTCGGTGCAAGCCAACTGCGCCGTCTATCACGGTTTGAATTACAACTTAAACTCATTCTCTCCGAACAAGAGAACAAAGAGCTTAAAGAGACAACAGAGCAACATAAAAATACAGTTGCTCAGCTACAACAAGATGTTTTCACCGATCCACTGACCGGGTTACACAACCGTCGCTGGTTAGATGTGAAACTGAAAGATCTACTGCTACACGAAACGCCTTTCGCATTAATAGTTATCGATATCGACCACTTTAAGTCAATCAATGATGAACTGAGCCACTTAGTGGGTGATAAAGCGATCGTCAGCGTTTCTCAAGAACTGCGTTCATACTTTAAGTTTAGAGGCGCGTCATGTGTCAGGTTTGGCGGAGAAGAGTTCCTCGTCATCCTTGAGAGTACTGACCTTGCGAAAGCAGAAATGCACTCTGAAAATTATCGAGAGCGTATCTTCCAATTTGGGTGGCATGAAATACTCGGCGAGCGCGGTTTAACCGTTAGTATCGGTATCACTTTGCATCGCGATGGAGAAAATACTCAGCGTACCTTCTATCGTGCAGACAAAGCGCTATACCGAGCTAAAGCCAACGGCCGTAATCAAGTGTGTACAGAGTAGTAACACGTCTGTCTGTAGGTCTGTAGGTCTGTAGCTAAGCCCGCCTCTTATTGATAAAAGAACAAAGAGATTCCACCTAATGCGGCAAGTGTCCCGATGATACTTTGCTTTGACACCTTCTCTCCTCTAATCGCATAAATCACCAAAATAAAGACCGGGCTGGTCGCTATTAATGTTTGAGCAATCGCAGGGTTAGCATTTTTCAACGCCACTTGCTGAAGCCATAGAGCGAGAAACGTCCCGACAAAGATTGCCCCTAATAACCAAAGTTTATCGAGCTTGGTCATTGCCCATAAATCTCTTTTTATCGACGAGTACGGCTTCTTTTCAACGAAAGGGATAATCAGCATTACGGCAAACACGCCAATCGTCAGGCGAATCAAAGCACCTAACAATGGTGGAATGTCACCCGCCACCAATGCGTAATGGGAAATCACCACGCCCGACGCCTGACAAACGCTTGCCATAAGCCCATATCCAATGCCACCCCACTGTGCTTTGTCATTAGAAATATCATTACCGTTCGCTGATTTCGACGGCTGAAAGACCACAAAGGTCACCGCTAAGGTTGTTATCACAACACCGAGCCAACTTTGCAAAGTGAGTGCCGCGCCAAGAAACATTAATGCCAAAACACCAGAAAGAGGTGGAGCCAGAGATTCCAGCAACAAGGTCTTATTGGCACCAATTCTTTTTAATGCCGCAAAATAAGCACTGTCACCAACTGCGATACCAATGACTCCCGAGATCGCCAAGATCCCAAAATGGTTAGCACTCAGTTCGAATTCAGGCATCGGTATTAACGGCATGACCAACAGCATCATGCCAGAGGCTACAACCCCCTTAACAATGTTCAACTGCATCGCAGAGAAGCGATGCCCAAACTGCCCATAAATCCATGTCGCACATGCCCACACCATCGCAGCGCCAATGGCCGCTAATTCACCTATATACATCCGCATTTATCCTTTATTTATTGTTGTTATGGCTATGATTATGGCTATGCGCATCGTTTGAATCAGAACTGTCATCTTGTCAGCAAGAAATCCGAAATAACCTATTCAAGTTCAATTGGATTTTATAAGATCCATCAATGATTTTATTCTCATTATTAGCAGCAACATATTATTTTCAGATTGGTAAATCATTTTTATAACAATTACTTGGATGATAGCGTAGTATATTTGTAACTAACATCTAACATTACAAGGATCTGTTATGTTTTTAGACTACTTTGCACTCGGTCTACTGATTTTCGTAGCATTAGTTATCTTTTACGGCATCATCGTTATTCACGATATTCCCTATGAAATTGCGAAAGAACGCAATCACCCTCATCAAGATGCTATTCATGTCTCAGGCTGGGTTAGCCTATTCACTTTACACACTATTTGGCCGTTCCTTTGGATTTGGGCTACGTTGTGGCGCAAAGATCGTGGCTGGGGCTTCGCTAAGCTTGAAGAAGAACAACATGATATTCATCATCGAGTCGACACTCTCATCGACCAAGTGAGTGCACTTCAGAACGAAATCGCACAGCTAAAGCAAGCGGGCACTGAGCAAAACAGCACAGAGAAACAGACAAACAACGTTCAAGATCAGGAGGCTAAGTAATGGATTTACTGCTGATAATGACCTACGCGGCGCTTTGTATTACGATTTTCAAAGTATTCAAAATCCCACTAAACAAATGGACTGTCCCAACAGCCGTACTGGGTGGTGTTGTCCTCATCGGTACTTTGATTCTATTGATGAACTACAACCACCCTTTCACACAAATCGGTAATCAAGTTTACTCAACGACACCGATTGTTTCAGGGGTTCGAGGCAAAGTCATCGAGGTTCCGGTTGAAGCAAATAAGCCTCTCAAGCAAGGGGATATACTTTTCAAAATAGACCCGATTCCTTTTGAAGCTGAAGTTGCTAAGCTGCAAGCCAAAGTAAAAGAAGCGAGTCAAGGTGCCTTAGGTCTAGAGTCGCAAGTTGGAGAAGCCGAAGCAGCCAAAGTAAAAGCCATTGCAGAAAGAGATAAAGCACAACGTGAATTCTCTCGATACAAGCGAGGCTTCGAAAGTGGCGCATTTACAGAGCAACAGCTCGATACTCGTCGACAGGCATACAAAGCCACAGAAGCAGCAGTGAAAGTAGCCGAAGCAAACCAACAACAAGCTCAGATCGCACTTAACTCTGAGATTGGCGGTGAGAATACAGCGGTTGCAGGCTTACTTGCTGATTTACGTAAAGCCGAATTCAATCTTGACCAAACGGTAGTAAGAGCACCAACCGATGGCTACGTAACTCAACTCGCTCTTCGTCCTGGTGTAATGGCTGTACCACTACCATTAGCGCCGGTGATGACCTTTGTTCACACTGAGGCGCAATTCTATACCGCAGCCTTTAGACAAAACTCACTACAACGACTGCAACCTGGCTACGAAGCTGAGTTTCTATTTAGAGCACTACCAGGAAAAGTGTTTAAAGGACGCATTGATGAAGTGATCCCAGCCATTGGTGAAAGCCAATTTCAAGCTCGAGGCACACTTCTAGGTACTGACGCACTGCGCACTAGCGGCCGCGTATTTGTTAAGCTGACCATCACTGATGATCTGTCTGAGTACCATTTGCCTATGGGTACTGCCGTCGAAGTGGCCGTTTATTCTGACAGCTTCACTCACGTATCTATCATGCGTAAAGTGCTTATTCGCATGAAGAGTTGGCAAAACTATCTATATCTAGACCACTAACTAGAGCTAGACCACTAAACGGTCGTAGATATACGACGACCCCGCTTAACACATTGTTAATATGAATCAAAAAGCCAGACTCGTTCTGGCTTTTTTGTTGCTTGATTAACCATAAAATTGCGCTTTTTACATGATATTAATGCGTCTAGATGGAATTTTAGACATCTAGACACTTACCTTCCCTTATGGAAGGGTTCTACTGTATAATGCGCGCCTTATTTTTTATATTTGCCCAAAAAACGTTCTCATTGAGACGCATATTAATAATGGCGAATATTATGCTTTATTTTCAGTATTCGAGGTTATCTATGAACTTTTCAGCTAAAACAGTCGTCGTTATTGCTATTGGCGCGGCACTGTACGGCATTGGTGGTTTACCTATGTTTGGTGTCCCAGTGTTTGCTAACACGACATTGAAACCAGCAATGGCAGTCTTAGCACTGTTTTCTGTTTTGTTTGGCCCTATTGTTGGCTTCTTGGTTGGCTTTATCGGTCACTGGGTAACGGATTTGTTCGCAGGTTGGGGGGTATGGTTAACTTGGGTATTAGGCTCAGGTATTGTCGGTATGGTTATCGGCTTATTCCCAATGATGACTAAGAACCGCCTTCAACAAGGCGAACTGCCAATGAAAGATTTTGCACTGTTCGTGATACTTGCCCTTGCGGGTAACGTTGTGGGTTATGGTAGCTCCGCGTTCCTAGACACCATCCTATACGCAGAACCGTTTACTAAAGTCTTCACTCAACTGTCTATCATCGCTGCGGGCAACACTATTCTTATCGCAGTAGTAGGCTTCCTGATCCTAAAATCAGTCGCTAAACGTAACAAACAAAGCCGTAACCTGACCGAGGCATAAACGCTAATGACTATAGCATTTTCGAACTTCTCTTTTAGATATGAGTCGCTGGATAAACCGACGCTAAAAAATATCAATCTAAGGATAGAGAAAGGAGAGAAAATCGTCATTATTGGACCAAGTGGTAGTGGTAAATCTACGCTAGGTCAGTGTCTCAATGGTCTGATACCTCATGCAATTAAAGGTGAGGTATCAGGTTCTTTAGAGATCAACGGCAAGAATGTCTCTGAGTTTTCAATGCACGACTATACCGAGCAAGTAGGCACAGTATTGCAAGATACTGACAGCCAATTTGTGGGGTTAAGTATCGGTGAAGATATCGCGTTCGCATTAGAAAACCAGTTGATGTCGAACATTGATATGTACCCGTTAGTTAAATCGACTGCAAAAATGGTCGACCTAGCGGATATGCTTGATCGCTCTCCTCATGACCTTTCAGGTGGTCAAAAACAGCGAGTATCGTTAGCGGGTATTTTAGTCGATGATGTCGATATCTTGCTGTTCGATGAGCCTCTAGCAAGCCTTGACCCTAAAACGGGCAAAGCAACGATTGAGATCATCGACCAACTTCATAAAGAAACCAACAAGACTATCGTGATTATCGAGCATCGCCTTGAGGATGTTCTACATCGAGATATCGATCGTGTGATCTTAATGGAGCGCGGTGAAATAGTCGCGGATATGACTCCGGATGACATCTTAGCGTCCAAGTTACTTGAGACGCACGGTATTCGTGAACCTCTCTACTTATCTGCACTTAAAGCAGCGAAAGCCCCTCTGACTAACGAAGATAAACTTTCAAACCTCAAAGCTTTGGATTACAAAAGATTCCGCCCAGCAGTTCAAGCTTGGTTTGCTGAGCGCCCGGCACCGGTAGCAGAGAAACAGTACCAGCCTTTGCTCGAAGTTCATGGCTTAACTTATTCTTACGACGGCGAAAAAAATGCACTCGAAGATGTGAGTTTCAAAATTGGTAAGGGTGAGTTTGTCTCGATTTTGGGCAAGAACGGTTCGGGTAAATCCACTATCACCAAACTCATCATGGGTGTGATAGATGCTGATTCAGGCTCTTCCTATCTAAACGGTCAAGACTTCTCTGAACTTTCCATCTTTGAAAGAAGCCAGAAAGTCGGTGTGGTGATGCAGAACCCGAATCATATGATCTCACATCATATGATTTTTGATGAGATTGCTTTTGGTCTTCGTAACCGCGGTATGGCAGAACAGCTGGTCACAGAAAAAGTAGAGAACGTTCTTGAGCTTTGCGGGTTAAGTAAGTTCCGCCACTGGCCCATTGAAGCTCTGAGCTATGGTCAGAAAAAGCGTGTAACGATCGCGTCTATCTTAGTGTTGGAGCCCGAACTCCTCATCTTAGATGAGCCAACAGCAGGCCAAGACTACCGTAACTACACATCGATGCTGGCATTCATCCAAAAGCTTAACCGAGATTTGGGCATTACTGTTGTGATCATCTCACACGACATGCACTTGGTTCTAGAATACACCACACGTTCGATCGTAATCGCAGACAGTAAGTTGATTGCTAATGCAGCCATGACGGAAGTGTTTAGTCAGCCATCGCTTTTAGAACGTGCGAACCTTTGTACTACCAGCATTTATGAACTTGCGACTATGATGAAAATCGACGACACCAACGCTTTTATGCAGTACTTCATCGACGACGAGAGAAGCTCGCTATGAATGCATCAAAAGTAAAATTTGGCATCAATTACATTGATACTAAATCACCGTTACACGCACTGAACGGCATCACTAAATTTGTACTTTTTCTCGCTTGGGTCACTGTGGTTTTAACTACGTTCGACCTGAGATTGATCGCGTTGCTTATTGTGACTGGTTTATTCCTGCTAAAGCTCACCAATGTGCCTGTGCGCGTTTATAAGCCTTTGTTATTGGGAACGGTGAGTGTATTAAGCCTAAATGCTTTGTTCATGTATCTGCTTGCTCCACAGCAAGGTACAGAGCTCATCGGCAGCGAGACTCTATTGCTGACACTGCCGGGTAACTACTCGTTGAGCCAAGAGACTCTGTTTTATTTAATCACTGTCACGCTCAAATACATGAGCATGTTCCCGATAGCGTTAATATTCGTCTTTACCACGCACCCGACCGAGTTTGCCGCAAGCCTCAACCGTATTGGCGTTCCATACAAAATCGCCTATGCGGTCAGCTTAACACTGCGTTATTTACCTGAAGTTAAAAAAGACTTCATCAATATCATGCATGCTCAACAGGCTCGTGGCGTTGAACTATCGAAGAAAGCACCTTTACTCACTCGCATCAAAAACGTAGCTAAGGTTCTAGGTCCGCTCATTTTTTCTAGCTTAGACCGTGCAGACGAGATTTCAAACGCAATGACGTTACGAGGTTTTGGCAGACATAAGTCACGGACTTGGTATAGCTATGCGCCTTTGAAACGTATCGATTATGTTTGGCTAATGGTTATCGCCTTTATCGTTGTGTTAGCGATCGTAAAACGTGTTTTAGAACCACAATTATTCTGGTATCCATTTTAGGTTTTTCATTCAAAGCGACGCTTATATAACGTGCGGCTTGATGTTCTACTTAACGAAATTCAAGCCGTTTTAGAGTGAAAATCGAAACAAAAAAGGGAGCCTCAGGGCTCCCTTTGTCGTCTTTGTGATCACTGACTTACTGTGATTGTTATTAGTTTAATCTGTAAAACACCGTTGAAAGTGGTGGTAAACGCAGCTCAATCGACGTCTCCAAACCTTCGCTTGCTACTGATTCAACCTTAGCAACCTGCTTCACTTCAAAACCGCTGCCTGCGTAATCAGCCGAGTCAGTATTCAGCAATAGCGAGTACTGGCCTTGGGCTGGAACACCTAAACGGAAGCGCTCATGAGGAACAGGCGTAAAGTTAGAAACAACCAATACTCGTTCACCTGACTCACTAATACGTTCATGAGCTAAGATACTTGCTTCAGCAGAATCTTGTAGACGCCATTCAAAACCTTTCGGGTCGAAATCAAGATCGTGCATTGCCGCCTCAGAGCGGTATAGATTGTTCAAATCTTTCGTTAAGCGTTGAACACCTTGGTGGCGTTCATATTCCAACAAGAACCACTGCAGCTGATCGTCATGATTCCATTCAGCCGTTTGACCGAATTCAGCGCCCATGAAGTTCAGCTTTTTACCCGGTTGTGCATACATGTAACCCATGTAAGCGCGTAGGTTAGCCGTTTGCTGCCACTCATCACCCGGCATCTTGTTGTGGATAGAGCCTTTACCGTAAACCACCTCATCGTGAGACAGAGACAATACGTAGTTTTCGCTGTGAGCATAAACCAACGGGAAGGTAATCGTGTCGTGGTGATATTTACGGTTGATTGGATCTTCTTGAATGTAAGACAAGCTATCGTGCATCCAACCCATGTTCCACTTAAAACCGAAGCCTAAACCGCCCATAAAGGTTGGTGCTGAAACACCCGGGAAAGCCGTCGATTCTTCAGCAATTGTCATCGCGTTAGGGAAGTGTTTATAAACTTCTTCGTTCATCCACTTAAGGGTCGCGATAGCGTCGTAATTTTCATTGCCGCCGTCTACATTCGGAATCCATTGATCATGGCTACGCGAGTAATCGAGGTACAACATCGAAGCAACCGCATCAACACGAATGCCATCGATATGGAATTGTTCGAACCAGTACAGAGCGTTTGCTACCAAGAAACGACGAACATGCTCTTTGCCTAAATCGTAAATATACGAGTTCCAATCTTGGTGCCAACCACGGCGTGGATCTGGATCATGGAACAAAGGCGTTCCATCAAAGTTAGCTAAGCCGTGATCATCACTTGGAAAGTGTGCAGGAACCCAGTCCAGAACAACACCTAAACCGGCTTGGTGACATTGGTCGACGAAGAATTTGAAATCATCTGGAGAACCAAAACGACTTGTTGGCGCAAACAAGCCTATTGGCTGATAACCCCAAGAGCCGTAAAACGGGTGCTCTGAAACCGGCATCAACTCTACGTGTGTGTAACCGAGATCCGTTAGATATGGGATTAGCTCTGCCGCTAGCTCACGGTAGTTTAGGAATTCACCTTCAGCATTGCGCTTCCAAGAGCCGGCATGCAATTCATAGAATGAAAGGGCTTCTTTGCGCTTTTGCGTCACTGGGCGATTCTGCCATTGAGAATCTTGCCACTGGTAGCGAGCGTGATCGTAAGTCACAGATGAAAATGATGGGTACTGCTCAGAGTAGAAACCCCATGGGTCAGCTTTATGTGGCAAGCCTTCGCCATCAGGCCCTTTTAATTCAAACTTGTATTGTGCGCCTTCTTCCAGATCAGGAATAAATAAGCCCCACATACCATAATCTAGACGCTGCATTGGGTGGCGACGACCATCCCAAGCGTTGAAGTTACCCACCAAGCTAGCCGCTGTTGCATGCGGTGCGTACACCAAGAAACGCGTGCCTGAAATCGTCTGTCCATCACGCTCTAGCGTAATAAACTGAGCTCCCATGTGATGATACATATCTTTAGGTGTATGAAGATCCTCATAACTCGCGTACAGATCATGGTATTGGTATGGATCATCGATGATCTGCTCTACTCCATTCCAATCAACCGCAAGCTTGTAGTGAGTAAAACGTAAGTCTCTTTCTTGCTTAAGAATGAAACCACTTTCACCCTCTCGCGCTAACTTAATACGAGGTTCCTTTCCAACAATCAACTCGACTTTATCTGCCCCAGGAATCCACACTCGTAATGAACCTTGTTCAGAAGGTAAGTATGGCCCTAAAAACGCAAATGGGTCTGTGAAGCAAGCCTGTGATAGTTGGGTATATATTTGTTTTTGCTTTGAAATCGAACTTAGTTCCAAAACGCTTCTCCCTAACCAAACATCCAAAAAACATAATACAAAAATGCCCGCTATTAGTGCGGGCAATATAACGACGGTTTATTCTACCAGATGAGCATTCAATATTGAGTGACCGAGGTTGTAGTTTCGTACGGCGTAAGCAAAAAACCACCTCTTTTCAAGCCACTCGATTCCATTATTTAGCTGCTTTTTCTCGTACGTCAGTTAGCTTAGAGGCGATACGATTCACGCCTTCATGAGCGAAGATTTCGTCCAAGTTCATTGATAGTTTACGACGCCAGTTAGGGTACTCATCGACCGTACCAGGGATGTTAACGGGCTTATCCATCTCTAGCCAATCTTCCAACTGAACACTCAGGAGTGTTGAGCCACCAGCCGCAACGTGCAACTGAAGCGCTTCAGCAAGATAAGAATCCATCGGTACTTGACTTGCATCACGCCCAACACCTTCTGGTAGGAAGCCGTGCCATGCCACTGAGTCTAAGATACCTTGCTTGCACTCCAAGCGGTTATCGAACAAAGTTTCTAGCTGTTGTGCGTCTGGGTATAAACCAATCTCTTGACCCATTTTCAAGTCATCACAGTGCCAGAAGCCGCGAAGCGTTGGCATATCGTGAGTACACAGTGCTGCCATCGATTGTGACGCGTAGTGCTTCGGAGAAATAAAACCACCGTCATTTTCTGATGTTTCGAAGAAGAATACTTTGTAAGAATGCACGCCAGCATCAGCAAGGATGTCTACGATTTCATCCGGTACCGTCCCTAAGTCTTCACCGATAACGCTGCATTGGTAACGATGAGATTCAAGCGCCAGAATCGACAGCATGTCTTGTACTGGGTAGTAGATGTACGCGCCCTTGGTTGCGTTTTCACCTTTTGGAATCCACCATAAGCGCAGTAGACCTAAAACATGATCAATACGCAATGCACCACAGTGCTTCATGTTGGCACGAAGCAATTTGATGTAAGCGTCGTAGCTGGTTTCTTGAAGCACTTCTGGGTTAAGTGGCGGTAAGCCCCAGTTTTGGCCTAGAGGACCAAGAATATCCGGTGGAGCACCAATGCTCGCATCCATCACTAGGTTGCCTTCATCAGCCCATGTCTCGCTGCCAGAATCTGCAACGCCTACCGCTAAGTCACGGTACAGTCCAACCGCCATGCCTTTCTCTTCAGCAAGAGACTGTGCATCGTTGATTTGGCAATCGGCTAACCATTGCAGGTACATGTAGAGATGCACTTGATCTAGGTTATCTTTGATGTATTTCTGGGTCGCAGGGCTTTCAAATGTACGGAATTTCTCTGGGAATACAGGCCAGCCCCACATACCTGAATCTTCAGCATGCAATTCACCGTGCAGAGCATCAAACGCGGCTTGATGCATCAGGCTTTCACCGCCCTCTTCAACGAACGCTAAGAACGCTTGTGCGCGGTCGCTGTTTTTGTCTAGATGACGAGTCTTAAATTCTGCGAATAGCAGAGGTAAGATGCTCATCTTCAGCTCAGACACTTCAGTGTAATTCACCCAGTGCGCTTCACGAGCTTTCTGTAGGCGCTGCTGGAACTCGGCGCTGCCTACCGTTTGTTGCGCTTCCGCGCTTAATGCGAACTCAGGAACTGAACTCACATCAATGTATAAGACGTTCAACCAACGACGTGAAGACGGGCTGTATGGGCTCGCACCTTCCGGGTTCGCAGGGAACAGTGAGTGAATTGGGTTTAGACCAACAAAGTCACCACCGCGAGACGCGATATCCGAAACAAGCTGTTTTAGGTCACCGAAATCACCAATACCCCAGTTGTGCTGAGTTCTTAGCGTGTACAGTTGAACACTTGGTCCCCAAAGCTTTTTTCCTTGCTCAATGGGTGACTGCTTGAAGCACGCTTTCGGCGTAATAATCAACGTCATCTCGTAAGGTTTCTTACGGCGCTTACGACTCACAATGAGCTTGTGATAACCCCATGCCAAATCACTTGGCAATGCAAACACTAAAGGGCCACCCTCGGCACGCTCGTCACGAACGACTTGAGATTGAAGATAGCCTTCAAGTACCTCTCCTTGCTCGGTTTCTAAGCGCCAGCTGAACTCACTTTCACGAGCACTCACACCCAGATTGAGTGTCACTTCTACTGGCTCACCGTCACGCAAGACAAGAACCGGGTCTAGTACATCTTTTCTGTGCTTTCTTTCTGCAGATTTAAGCAGTGCATCATCGCTGCTTGTATCGTAGCCCAATGAAGCCAATAGAGACGTAATCGTCTCTTCTGATACTTGTGCTTCATCGCCCCACGCACTAACGTAACTATCGGCAATATTTGCCATTTCTGCGACTTGTTTTAATACGGTCTGTTCTTTCATCGCTCTCTCCGAAAACGTTCTGACGCTTTCAATTTTTGTAGGGTTGTCTATTTAATTTTTACTAATCAATTAGCTTGTGACAATCAGTTTGTAAGCATTGCTATCTGAATAAGCCGTCTATTTGCTCACAAGCTAATTGAGCCAAGGCAGAAACTGCCTTGGCTACTTTGCAACTATTAACGGTTAACCGCTTCAAGTTTCCAAATGTTGTTCACATAGTCGCGAATTGAGCGGTCTGATGTGAACTTACCAACCAATGCCGTGTTAAGAATCGCTTTCTTAGCCCAACCTGCTTGGTCTTTGTATTGTGTACCCATATCTTCATGTGCTTTCACGTAAGAAGCGAAGTCAGCAAGACATAGGTAAGGGTCACCACCGTCTAGTAGGCTATCAAACGTTGCACGTAGAAGACCTGGTTGACCTGGAGTGAACTCATCGCCAGTCAGTAGATCTAGAGATGCTTTCAATAGTGGATCTGCATTGTAGTAATCGTATGGGTTGTAACCCTGAGCTTTCAATGCAACAACACCGTCAACTTCTAGGCCGAAGATGTAGATGTTTTCATCACCAACTTCTTCACGAATCTCAACGTTTGCACCATCCATCGTACCGATAGTTAGAGCGCCGTTTAGAGCCATCTTCATGTTGCCCGTACCTGAAGCTTCTTTACCAGCTAATGAGATTTGCTGAGAAACGTCTGCTGCAGGGATGATGATTTCAGCCATGCTTACACGGTAGTCAGGGATGAATACCACTTTAAGCTTGTTACCGATGCGAGGATCGTTGTTGATCTTCTCTGCAATCTTGTTAACCGCGAAGATGATTTCTTTTGCTAGGTGGTAACCCGGTGCTGCTTTCGCTGCGAAGAAACATACGCGTGGCTCACACTCGAAACCAGGTTCGTTAAGAATACGGTGGTACAGAGACAAAATGTGTAGCAAATCTAGGTGCTGACGCTTGTATTCGTGCAGACGCTTAATTTGAACGTCGAAGATAGCGTTAGTATCTAGCTCGATACCCATGTTCTCTTGAACCCAATCCGCAAGACGCTGTTTGTTTTCTTTCTTAACAGCCATAAATTCTTTTTGGAATTTCGCGTCTGTTGCAAACTTAGCGATGCCTTCTAGCTGCTCAAGTTTTGCTGGCCACTCAGAGCCAATCTTACCTGTGATTAGATTAGATAGACCTGGGTTACAGAACTTCAACCAACGACGTGGCGTGATGCCGTTCGTTACGTTAGTCAGTTTACCTGGGAAGATTTCGTTGAACTCTGGGAACAAGTCTTTCTTAACAAGTTGAGAGTGAAGTGCCGCTACACCATTTACTTTGTAAGAACCAATCACACATAGGTTTGCCATGCGAACCATGCGGTGGAAACCTTCTTGGATGATAGAAAGCTTCGCTTGTTTCTCACCGTCACCAGGCCACATCTTGCGAACTTCTTGCATGAAGCGGTGGTTGATTTCAAAAATGATTTCCATGTGACGTGGAAGAAGACGGTTGATCAGCGATTCTGACCAAGTCTCTAGCGCTTCTGGAAGTAGTGTGTGGTTCGTGTAAGCGAACGTATGTGCACTGATTTCCCATGCTTGATCCCAAGATAGACCTTTCTCGTCGATCAGGATGCGCATTAGCTCAGGAATCGCAATCGTTGGGTGCGTATCGTTAAGCTGAATCGTTTCTTGTTTAGGCAGATCTTCTAGAGAGAAACCTGCTGCTTCGTGGCGGCGTAGAATATCGCGAACAGACGCTGCTGAGTGGAAGTACTGCTGCATTAGGCGCAGTGTCTTACCTTTCTCGTGGTTGTCGTTCGGGTAAAGTACTTTAGTGATGTTACCTGCATCGATTAGCGAGTGTTGCGCTTCGAAGTAATCACCGTTGTTAAAGCTTGCTAGTGAGAATGGTGCAATTGCCTGACATTCCCAAAGACGCAATGGATAAACCGTGTTTGACTCGTAACCTACGATTGGTAGATCCCAAGGCATTGCTTTTACTTCCATACCTGGAACCCAAGTACGAACTTCTTTACCGTCGATGAATTCAACTTCTACATGACCGTAAAAACCAATGTGTTGTGCTAGCTCTGGACGAGCGACTTCCCATGGGTAACCTTCAACACCACGCCATGCGTCTGGTGCTTCTTGTTGACGACCATCTTGGAAAGACTGTTTGAATAGGCCGTATTCATAGTGAAGACCGTAGCCTACTGTTGGGTACTCTTGTGCAGCACAAGAATCCATAAAACATGCAGCAAGACGACCAAGACCACCATTACCTAGCGATGGATCGCGTTCTTCTTCTAGAAGGTCAGTTAGGTTTTGGCCTAGCTCTTCCATTGCATGAGTAATCTGTTCGTACAGACCCATGCTGATCAGATTGTTACCTGTTAGACGACCAATCAAAAACTCTAATGAAAGGTAGTTAACGCTCTTCGCGTTTTTGATTTTTTCATCATTTTCAGTTTCTAGCAGATCAAATGTTGTCAATTCTGCTAGCGCACGCCCCATTGCTAGGTACCATGCGCGGCTATCTGCTGTTTCAATCGTTGTTGCATAAGTTGCAGATAAATGCTTTTTAACGCTTTCTTGGAACGACACTTTATCGAAAGTTTTTTGCTGAGTTGGTTTCATTTCAGAAATCTCGCTTTTAATAGTTCTAATTCATCTGTGACATATCGTGCATGGTCACCATTAACTAAACATCCTCCCGTTAATACGACTAACTAGGAGTAGATGAGAGGGCGTAGGGGGCGTACCGATGTAAGGTTAGTGATCTGACTCTCATGTTCTAACTTCGAACAAAAAGTTGGAGTGACTAAGATCACAAGCTCCCGTTCGATAACTTAACGTTAATTGATGTGAGTTTTATTTAACCGGAATAAACTGATTAGCAAATCTGAGTTTGAGATCACGAAATTATTTTCCATATCTCATCTTTTGCATAAATCTCAGTGTAAGACTGAACAAAGTCACATTCACAAACCACCACGCAACGTGAGCAAAGTCTCAAATTAAGGGCGTAGACAGCCAAAAACATGCAAGACCGCAAGGTTTCTGAGGAGAATCATAGTCGGTGCCATTTTTCTTCACGTAACATAAGCACAGACTTAAGTAATTAGGCAGATGTGATTGGGCAACTCTTTTACGGTTTTAGAATCCCCAAAACATACGCCACGGAATAGGTGAAAAACTTCGACATGTGGATCCCTTCGAAACTGACTCGTCCCGGCCGCTTACATAATGCAATCCTACGACCTAGGGTTCTCGATCTGCTCCAGAACGCAGATTGCTATAAGCTTGTATTGTTCCGTTCTCCTGCGGGCTATGGCAAGACCACCATGGCTGCACAGTGGCTGTTAGATAAGCCGAATGTGGGTTGGTACAGCATCGATGATAGTGACAACGATGCCTTCCGTTTTATCAACTACCTACTCCAATCACTCAATAAAGCGACTCAAAATTCCTGTCCCAATGCCCAAAAACTGGCAGAGAAACGACAGTTTTCATCGCTGCATTCTTTATTGAGCGAAGTATTCGCCGAGATGTCGGACTATCATCATGAATGTTTTCTTGTTTTAGACGACTACCATTTAGTCAACAATGATGACATTCAAGAAGCAATGCGCTTTTTCCTCAAACACATGCCCGACAATCTCACGCTAGTTGTAACCAGTCGTGGTACACCCCCCCTAGGTACGGCAAACCTTCGCGTTCGAGACTTAATGATCGAATTAGGTAATGACTCGCTGGCTTTTGATACCGAAGAGACGACGCGCTTTTTTAATCAGCGTGTTGCCGATGGTATTGATGACACAACGGCAGACAGTATTTGTACCTATGTAGAGGGTTGGCCTTCTGCACTTCAACTTATTGCGCTGCAAGCCCAACATCAAAAACGCACGCTGGCGCAGTCTGCTGAGTCCTTCTCCCACTTTAATCAAGCCCATCTTTGGGATTACTTGGTTGAAGAGGTTTTCGACCTGTTAGACAAAGAAACTCGACAGTTCTTGATGCAGTGTTCAGTGCTTGACCACTTCAACGACGAACTGGTTTGTGCGCTAACGCAGCGTGAAGACGCACTGGGTATGATCGAATCATTAAATCGATTCGGTTTATTCATCTACCCGCTTGAAGGCGAAAAGAACTGGTATCGTTTCCATAACCTGTTTGGTGAATTTTTGGCACATGAGCGTCAAGCTCGAATCCCTCAACAAGAAGCAGAATTGCACCGAAGTGCCGCGAAGGCGTGGATTAAACAAGACACACCACACCAAGCACTGCGCCATGCACAGCGCGCTGAAGACCCAGAACTGATCATTCAAATACTAACAGACCACGGCTGGCCGATGTTCAACCAAGGCGAACTTTCCTCGTTAGAGATGGCGATCAAGCAACTGACTACGGATCAACTTTACAGCGACCCTAAACTGTCCATGTTACGAGCTTGGCTAGCACAAAGTCAGCACCGCTACGAACAAGTAGGGACATTATTGGAAGAGGCTGAAACACAATATCAAGCTCGAAATATTGAACTCGACACTCAACAGCAAGGGCAATACAACGCCCTACGCGCGCAAGTTGCGATCAACAGTAATGAACCTGAAAAAGCCTTAGAATTGGCAGAGCTTTCGCTAAGTCAGCTGAACACCACCGTTTATCGTAGCCGAATTGTCGCCACGTCTGTTGTTGGTGAAGTCAATCACGTAATGGGCAACTTGAGCCGTGCACTGCCGATGATGCAGCAAACAGAAAAACTTGCACGCCAGTATCAAGTTTACCACCAAGCGCTTTGGGCAATTCTACAACAGAGCGAGATCTTAATTGCACAGGGTTACGTTCAAGCGGCATTCGAGCTGCAAGACAGTGCGTTCAAATTGATCGAAGAACACCAGCTAAAATACGTGCCTCTGCATGAATTCTTACTGCGTGTTAGAGCTCAAATATTCTGGTGTTGGAACCGATTAGATGAAGCGGAAGAGTGCTGTTACAAAGGCTTGGATATCCTTGGTCACCATTCGCCAAGTAAGCACCTTCACAGCTATTCAATGCTGGCTCGTATTTCACTGAGTCGCGGTGAAATTGATAAAGCATCTAAGTTTATCGACCAAATTCAGCACCTATTGCGTCAATCGACTTACCACGTGGACTGGACGGCGAACGCTTCTCTTTCTTTGATTCTTTTTTGGCAAGTAAAAGGCAATAAAGAGGCGATACGTGATTGGTTGAATGTGGCTGTTCGACCTGAATCGGCAAGCAACCACTTCTGCCAACTGCAATGGAGAAACATCGTTCGCGCTCACATCATTCTCGAGCAGTATGAAGAAGCGGAAGAAGCGCTGACGTTCCTTAAGAGTGAAGCTCAGCGTTCACATCTGATTACAGACACCAACCGAAACTTGATCGTTGAAGCCGTGTTACGTACACAAATTAACGATGAAGACAGCGCACGCGTGCTACTTGAAGAAGCGCTTCATATGACTAACCAAACCGGTATGGTCGGCAACTTC
Source organism: Vibrio sp. 10N.286.46.A8 (assembly GCF_041470165.1). Classification (NCBI taxonomy): domain Bacteria; kingdom Pseudomonadati; phylum Pseudomonadota; class Gammaproteobacteria; order Vibrionales; family Vibrionaceae; genus Vibrio; species Vibrio sp. 10N.286.46.A8. The sequence goes on along the minus strand of NZ_JBFRLX010000009.1, from coordinate 98,715 downwards.
TTAGTAGACGGCGGGACTATCGGACATATCTTGGATAAGTTGAGCAACAAGCCTGGCTTAGGTGACTTAGAACGCCATCGTGCTCAACAGATCATGAAAGATATCTCGACCACCCAACGCAGCCGCTCGGTTCACTTTGATGAAGACTTTGTTGAAAACTTAGTCAATCACCCAAACATTCCTGAACTTGTGCGCACGAGCCCACTCACCCAGCGTGAATGGCAAGTACTTGGTTTGATCTATTCAGGGTTCAGTAACGAGCAGATAGCTCAAGAACTCGATGTAGCAGGTACCACCATCAAGACTCACATCCGTAACCTTTACCAAAAGCTAAACATTGCTAACCGCAAAGAAGCGATCAGCACAGCGGAGAATTTACTGCAGTTGATGGGGTACTAAACGATTCGAGATTGATTCGAGAAAAGCTTAAGCTAGTTACCTATGGTGACTGGCTTTTTTTTCGTTTGGAGCATGGGGTTTATAGCAGATAGCAGATAGCAGATAGCAGATAGCAGATAGCAGATAGCAGATCATAAAGAGCCAAACGACAGACAAAAAAATAGCCAACCGCAATAATCGCGATTGGCTCTATATATTTGTGAACAAATCATAAGTTCACTAACAACGTCAGTTGGCTAGGTGACCCTCGGCTTAAGAAGGGTCAATGTATACAATGCAGTTAACGTGCCAACTTTAATTCAGCCGTTTTATACGCCCTGCATCGCATAAAAACCTCTAATTCATGATGCGAATTGCAAAGTGCATTTGCATAATGCAACCAAGATGCAATATCGATAGAAAACAAGTTTCACTGAAGCCGATAATAATAAGACGCCAAGCAGTTGTATTTTAAATGTAAGGCAGATGTTCACATCAACGTATTGCCTTACAATTAAAGAGGTAATAAAGCACCTCGCCAAAGGTATATTCATACTTTTTTTACACTAAAGTTTGTATACTGCACAAAATCACTCTCAACTCTATGAAGCAATGAACTACTTAAGTACTTTTTTCAAAGGCATGGCAATGGGCGCAGCCGACGTTGTACCTGGCGTGTCGGGCGGAACCATCGCATTCATCACTGGTATCTACGATACGCTACTAGAAAGCATTCGAAGAATTAACCCTAGCGTACTTGGACTATGGAAGCGTGAAGGTTTCAAAGCCGCGTTTAGCCACATCAATGGTTTTTTCCTAATTTCACTGTTCGCAGGCGTATTCACGAGCATTGCGACATTTGCAAAACTGATTTCTTGGTTATTAGTCACCCACCCAGTTCCACTATGGTCTTTCTTCTTTGGCCTTATCTTGGTGTCGGTTTTCCATATTCTTAAACAAGTAGAAAAGCGCGATATGATTCGATTCGTATTTTTGCTGCTTGGTGTCGCCTTCGCTTACAGCATTACCGTGCTTAAGCCGCTGCAAATGGAACCTACCAGTATCAATATTCTCATTGCAGGTGCGATTGCAATCTGTGCGATGATTTTGCCAGGTATCTCAGGGAGCTTCATTCTGCTATTAATTGGTATGTACGGCCCGGTACTTGGTGCCGTTAAAGAATTTCAGGTTGATGTACTTGCCCTATTCCTTGGTGGCTGTGTGATTGGCCTGCTGACTTTCTCTCACGTACTTTCTTGGTTATTGCGCTCATTCCGCGACTTCACATTAGTATTCTTGACTGGTTTGATGATCGGTACACTGCCGAAGATTTGGCCGTGGAAAGAAACGATCAGCTGGCGTACAAACTCTAAAGGCGAGCAAGTTCCTCTGATTCAAGAAAATTTGTCACCGTTTGATTTTGAAGCCGTCACTTCTCAGCCTTCACAGCTAGTAATGGCTATTGCGATGATGATTGTTGCCATTGCCTTGGTTCTGGGGTTAGAGAAATTTGCAGAGCGCAACGCTGACTAATCATTCAGCCAACTTCTGGAAAGCGTTTAGAACGGATAGAGCTTAGAAAGACTAAGCTCACCTCTCTATTAAACAGACAAAAGCGAAGCCAATGGCTTCGCTTTTTTAGTTCTACCATTCGCACAAAATTACTTTTTGATACAAGCACATATTGAGGGATATGATAACATCGCCGCTCTTATAAAATTAGATGAGAACACGACATGCACTCTGCATTAAAGGTTGCTGCTCTTGGGATCGCTCTCGTGGCAGGCTTTTATGGGCCGCAAGCAATTCAGCAATTTGAATCAGCGATGGAGCGAGCCTCTGCTGAGGTTAACTTAGATGATTACTGCATGCTTTCCACCACATCGTGTGAGCAAAATACAGTTACGATGACACTTGATCGCGAGACGGCTCAACCTCTGGCTCCCACCAAAATCAAAGTAGTGTGGGAAGGCGCAGCCTCTGACACATTAATGCTGTCGCTTACAGGTTTAGAGATGGAAATGGGCTCGGCACGTTTTCAATTAAAAAACATTGGCAATAATACCTATGAAGGTGATGTGATTTTACCTGTATGTACTTTAGACAAGATGACATGGATCGGTGAGCTCACTGATGGTGTCGATACTGTAAATCCGGCAATAAGGATGGCAAGATGAGTAGAAATTGGTCGTTAGCATTGGTTGTCGCTTTTGTCCTTGGCTTTGGCGTTAAAAGTTATCTTGATGGGCAAAACGAAGCTCAAAAACAACACGCGGCAAAACAACAATTCTCCGCAACAACCCTTTTCGGCAAAGATAACCAGCCAACTGAAATCTTTGACCAAACCGATGACAGAATTCGTATCGTTTATTTTGGTTTCACACGTTGCCCAGATGTCTGCCCTACTTCTTTGGCGATGTTAGCCGGAGCACTTAACCAAGTCTCTGACGAAGCAAAAGCCAAGATTCGCCCGATGTTTGTTTCTCTCGATCCAGAACGTGATGCCGCTGAAGCCTCATACGAATACGCACAATACTTCCACCCAATGATGGAAGGATTAAGTGGCCCGTTAGATGTGACAACAACGCTTGCACACAACTACGGTGTTATTTTTAGAAAGACCAAGCTTGAAGGTTCAGAGTTGGAATACACCCTAGACCACAGCTCATATTTCTATTTTTTAAAACCCGATGGCACGCTGATTACCAAAGTGCCGCATACGTTAACGCCAGCGCCAATTGTTGAAGCTATTAACACATTAACGCGCTAACGTACCAAGTCATCAGCGACGAGAAACAACGTGTACAAAAATAAAGAACTTAACGAATAAAGTTCGAACAAAAAGTCAGGTCCCAGACCAAAACAAAAAACTAAGGACAACAACATGAAGTTAAAAGCACTTGCTCTAGCAGGCTTATTGCTCACTCCTCTTGCTCAAGCGAATAGCGACATTATGGTTCATGACGCGTACGCGCGCGCAACCCCGCCTTCAGCAGTGAACAGCGCGGTATTCACGACTCTGATGAACCATAGCGATAAAGATCGCGCTATTGTTTCTGCAACAACACCAGCAGCAGGAAAGGTTGAACTTCATGATGTTATCGTTGATGGCGACGTAATGAAGATGCGTCAAGTTCAAGCGATCACCATCCCTGCAAATGGTAAAGCTGTACTTAAACCAGGTAGCTTACACATCATGTTGTTTGACTTGAAAAGCAGCCTAAAAGAAGGTGAACAAATCAAAATGACACTGACCTTCGCAAACGGTGAAACACAGACCTTTGATGCGCCAGTGAAGAAAGTGATGAGCGGTATGAAAAAGATGAATCACGATCATCATTAATCAGATTTACAACCGATGAAATAATTTAAGCCACGATGACTTCTCGCCATCGTGGCTTTTTGCTAAACTGAGCTCGCTTTTTATTCAAAGCCTGACCACATTAATAACCAAGGAGAATAGAAGATGATTGTAATGAAGACACTAAAACTGGCAGTAAAAGTAACGCGTTAACTTGTTTGGTTAATCCAACTTAAATACCGATCGACCAACTTATCGTCACTCTTTGACGACCGCACACTTTTACCCGGTTTACTATTGATCGTAAGTGATCAATTCCTGCATGCCTGTAAAGCATGACTCAATCCGGGGTCCTATCTATTTGAATTCGACCCAAACTCAAAACATTTTTGACGCTCGACGCTTTTAATCTCAGAAACTCTTTTTGGTCTCATTAACTCTTTTGATCTCATCAACAAATTGAGATCTCACAAGAAGTTAATGCTCTCATAAGACTTTAATGCACTGATAAGAAAAGAAAGCTCGCACGTCTGGGTAAATAGACATGAATTCACAAAACGCATTTTCTAATCCAATGTCACTTCAACAACTTGGATGGCAACCTGTATTCCAACAACAACTGACACTCGAAGACTATGACCAATCCGTCATTGCTCGTATTACCGCGCACCATCGCAGCGGCTATACACTAGCGTCAGAACAAGGCGAAATCGTTCTCCCTATCCATCAAAACCAACCCGCAATGACGGTTGGCGACTGGGTAATCTTGAACTCTGAACTGCAATTCGGCCGTTTATTAGACCGTCAATCACTCTTCAGCCGTAAAGCTGCAGGTAGCCGTGTCGCCGAACAATATATCTCAGCTAACATCGACACGGTATTTATCGTGGTTTCGTTAAATAACGACTTTAATCTAAGCCGTATTGAACGCTACCTAGCGCTCGCCAATGAAGCACAGGTTGAAGCCGTTATCGTACTCACCAAGAAAGACTTGTGTGATGACTACGAAGACAAAGTACAACAAGTGCAAAGCTTAGATTCTATGCTGATGATCGAAGCGGTGAATAGCCTAGACCAAGACTCAACTCAAGTCTTGTCGCCTTGGTGTAAAACGGGCAAGACTGTGGCTTTAATGGGTTCATCCGGTGTGGGTAAATCCACCTTAGTCAACTCATTACTTGGTGAGGCTGAACAAGCCACAGGTGGCATTCGTGAAGACGATAGCAAAGGCCGACACACAACCACATCACGATCGCTCCACTTGCTAACATCGGGCGGCTTACTGCTCGATACTCCAGGAATGCGAGAGCTACAACTTGCTGACTGCGCTGAAGGCGTGAGTGAAACCTTTTCTGATGTGGAAGAGTTAGCCACGCATTGCCGATTCTCTGATTGTCATCATGAATCAGAACCGGGTTGCAAGATACGCAAGGCGATTGAAAGTGGAGAGTTGTCTGAGCGACGATTTGCTAACTATCGAAAGTTATTGCGAGAACAAGCCCGAAATGGCGCCTCGTTAGCGGAACAACGCGCCAGCAATAAGCAGCTTTCCAAGATGTACAAAACCGTACAATCAGAAGGCCGCAATCTTAAAAAAGCGTCTGACTAAGGTTTAAGGTTAACAGCTATAAGCTGTATTTAAGATAACCTAACTTAAGATAACTTTAATTTAAGACAATGAGCCCCATCGTGTTAATCACGTGGGGCTTTTTGTTTCAATTTGATAATGGTGTGGTTATTTATGCACACAATGTTCTTTCCTATAGCCGTTTACATTTCTACATTTGCAGTGTTTTGAATCTATCAAATGAGAATCAGCAGATTTACAGCTCAATCAAAATACATTTATTTAACATTTAGCTCTAAAAACACCACTTAGCGCAAACAATAACCCTAAAAGTAAACTATCCCTAGACACCCTCTTAGATCCCGCTAATATGACCGCCAATTCTGCTAGTGTATAGTTGGATTTGGTACAACTTCATAAAAAGATACATCACTATAATAAATTAACAATTGCAGGTATTTTATGCAAAATCACAACATGCTCGCCCGCATCGCTCGTGGAAATCTCGTTCTACAGATCCTTGCTGGTATTGTTTTCGGTGTCGTTCTCGCCATGGTTTCTCCTTCAGCAGCTCAAGATGCAGGCCTATTAGGTAGTCTGTTTGTTGGTGCTCTGAAAGCTGTTGCCCCAATTTTAGTATTCATTCTTGTTGCAGCTTCTATCGCAAACCAAAAGAAAGGTCAGCATACCCATATGCGTCCAATCATTGTGCTTTACCTGATTGGTACGTTCTCTGCTGCACTGACTGCTGTAGTACTGAGCTTCATGTTCCCAACCACTTTGACACTGGTTGCTGGCGCTGAAGGTGCTAACCCTCCTCAAGGTATTGCAGAAGTTCTTCATACGCTTCTATTCAAGCTTGTAGACAACCCAGTTAGCGCACTAATGAACGCGAACTACATCGGTATTCTAGCTTGGGCCATCGGTCTTGGTCTTGCTCTGCACCACGCATCTGCAACAACCAAAGCGGTTTTCGAAGACCTAAGCCACAGTGTTTCACACATTGTTCGCTTCATTATTCGTCTTGCGCCATTCGGTATCTTCGGTCTTGTTTCTGCAACATTCGCAACAACAGGCTTCGATGCACTGGCAAGCTACGGTCAACTACTAGCAGTACTACTAAGCTCAATGCTGATCATCGCACTTGTGGTTAACCCACTGCTTGTATTCATTAAAACAAAACAAAACCCATACCCACTTGTACTGCAATGTATTCGTGAATCTGGTGTAACGGCATTCTTCACTCGTTCAAGCGCTGCAAACATCCCAGTGAACATGAACCTTTGTAAGAAGCTAAAGCTAGACGAAGATACTTACTCTGTATCGATTCCTCTAGGCGCAACGATCAACATGGCAGGTGCTGCAATCACCATCACTGTGTTAACGCTTGCTGCTGTACACACTATGGGTATTGAGATTGATATCTTCACTGCGATTCTACTAAGCCTTGTTGCTGCTGTATCAGCATGTGGCGCATCGGGTGTTGCTGGCGGTTCACTACTGCTTATCCCGCTAGCTTGTGGCCTATTCGGCATCTCAAACGATGTAGCGATGCAGGTTGTAGCGGTTGGTTTCATTATCGGTGTGATTCAAGATTCAGCTGAAACAGCGCTCAACAGCTCAACTGACGTAGTGTTCACTGCTGCTGTATGTAAAGCCGAGCAAAACAAAGAGCAATAAGCCTTTAGCTGCTCTGAACCTAAACAGTTCTAAGCTCTAAGCTCTAAGCTCTAAGCTCTAAGCTCTAAAAAGCAAATCGTACATAAACAAAAAGGGAAGCAGATGCTTCCCTTTTTTTGTTTGAGTGCTTTACCCGCCGCAGTCAATAATACCTACCGTATGAATAACGGATCACCTTAGCGGCTTAATACAGTCAGTTATAACATCTACATTCATCTAACATCGTTGGATTTTTTAAATTGTAGAACTACTCGTTTCAGTCATGTTCAGAATACAGGTAATAACTCATAAACACGGTTTATTAATTGCTCTTCCAGTTAGACTCGACTGCCGGTTGGCTAAAGTCCAAAGAACCGCTATTAGAGTTAGCTTGCTTATCTTTTGATGCTCGATTCGCGCTTGCCTTGTCACCATCATGGTTTTCAGCCGCCTGTTGGTGATTGTTGCCATTTAAACCTTGAGCACTTGAAGCTTGAGCATTTGAGGCTTCAGTATCCAAATCCGCCTTATCGACACCTAACTCATCACCCTCTTCGTCAGAGGCTTCTTTCACTTTCTTATGCACTGGGATATCGCGTTTGTAGAGCTTGTTGAGCGCTTTAACGATAGAGTGCTTGGTGATTGCTTCTTGCGTCAACTTAGTCATTATTGGCTTAGTCAGAGCCTGTAATCCCACAACGGCATCAACACCAAGATCCCCACCAACTTTATCTCTCAAATACCTCGCATCCGCATAGCCAAAATGAGCCGATAAAAATAACCAGATATACGCGATAGCATTGCCGTGCTCACCATGGTCAATCCACGCCTCACCGGCTTTAAACATCGCTTCTGCACAGTTTTTTTCAGCTGCCGTTTCAAACCAGTAAACCGCTTCACGATGATTAGCGACAACACCAACACCGTTCAAATAGCTCATACCCAATTTGATTTTTCCGTCTAGGCTATTCTTTTCAGCCGCTTTTCTGTACCACATGAAAGAGCTTTCTGGAGAATAATCTGGGTTCTCTCTATCTAAACACCAATCCCCCATAAAAAGCATCGCTTCAGTGTTACCACTAGCTGCAGACTCTTCAATATAGGCGCTGCCTTTCGGAAGGTTTTTCTCAACTCCGCGACCAAACACGAGTGCTTTACCCACCTCGAATTTTGCAAGCGGATCGTTATCCAGTGCTGATATCGCTAACTGCCAAAAATTGGCCTTTTCTCTTAAAATTAGGTCTTCTTTGCACTTCATACTCAGACGCACAATGCCGTACATGCCGTTGACATTGTCTAAATGGGCAGCTTTATCGTACCAATACAGAGCTTCCTTAAGATTGACTCGTTCGGCCTCTTTCGCCAAATATAAAATCGACGGCACATGTCCTGTTTCAGCCTTAAATTGACGATCTTTTTGCTCTTGGATACGTGCTTTTTCAATCGCTTTTCGGTAAGCGACAGCGCGAGCTTTACGTTCTTGTTCCAAGCGCTTTTTTCTTAGCGACAAAGAGACCAACCAAACAGCAATCAGTATTAACGAAAGAGCGGTCGCACCAATTGCGATTCCCATTGTACTCATAAAATATTTTGTCCTAACTCGGCTAATAGCACCCTACACAGGAAAGCAATCAACCTATAGCGAGCAGTATGTTTGAATGACAGGGAAAAGCGCAGTTATTAAAACGTTCCGCCCTAAAATGAATTTTGTTCAGTATCTCAGGAATACATAATGATAAAAAGCCTACGAGTATCTATCCGTCAGCACTCCATTAATGCTGTGATCCCGCTCGCTTTTTATCTATAAGTCTTGGGGCGTTACTTATTCTATCTTATCTATCTTATCTATCAGCTTATGGCCTAGCGACATAATTAACCTTGCTGCATCTTTTCCCAAATGGTCGGAGAGCCAATATAGTCTTGAACCGTAGTAATGAACTCTTTGACCAATTTGGTCTGCTTACGATGCGGATACACAGCATAAATAGCCGTATCAACCGTCGAGATTGCATAATCTGGAAGTAACGTAACCAAGCCCAATTCTTTCATTGAGGCATACAAGTTTGATTGATCAAGGAAGCCATAACCTAGACCATCTTTCACACAAGACACCATAGTACGAACATCACTGACCTTATAGTTGCCACGAATCGTTAGGCTTTGGAAAGTGTTGCCATGCGGCTCTTCACTGATACGCAGATGATCAACCGTCATATCACCATTGGTATAGATAACCGCAGGTAAAGAGAGCAAATCTTGTGGCGTCTTCGGCTCACCGTGCTCTTTCACAAAGTCGTTCGATGCAACGAGCATAAAGTTACTGTCGGCAATCTTCTTGGCAATCAAGTTTGATTCAACGAGCTTACTGAAACGAAACGCGATATCAAACTGCCCTGCAATGATGTTGGCGATCTTGTCGTCCAATGACAGCACAATCTGAACATCCGGATACTTTCTCATGAACTGAGTAATAATAGGTTGCAGATATTGCTGACCAAAATAGATCGGCGACGTAATTCGCAGCACACCTTTGGGTTCAGACTGATATGAATCTGCAATGCCCTGGATCTGATTAATAGTATCTTTCAGCACATAGGTTTGCGCTAAAATATCTTCCCCAGCCGACGTCAACGAGAACGAACGAGTAGATCGGTTGAGCAACTGAACACCTAAATCTTGCTCAAGCTTTTTGATCTGTTTAGAGAGCGATGAGTTGTCCATATCGTGTAAAGTTGCCGCTTTGGTAAACGACCCTTGTTGAACCACATCTAAGAACAACAACAACTGGTTAGTATTTGGCAATGCGCCTCTCCTGAAATAAAACTCGACTAACGTTCATCTTTGGGGGTGTCCATCACAACCATAGTCGTAATCGATTGCACCTGAGCACATTCCCCAAGCACATCGGCATGAAACTTCTTATAGCCCGGTAGATCTTTGGTTTCTACCCTTAGCAAGTACTCGTTGGCACCAGTAATGTTGTGGCACTCCACCACCTCTTTTTCCATACTGACGTGCTGTTCAAACTCCAGCTGAGCCGCTTTGCTGTGGCTCGACAAGCCAATCGAAACATAAGCAATAAAGCCAACGCCCATCAGTCCATTATCCAGAACCGCACGGTAACCTTGAATGATCCCTTTACGCTCGAGATCCTGTACTCGCCTTAAGGTCGCTGAAGCCGACAATCCTATACGTTCTGAAAGCTCAATGTTGGAGATTCTGCCGTCCAATTTAAGCTCTTGCAATATCCTTTCGTCAAATCTATCCATAAGTACTTATTATTGTGCATTAAGTGATAATTGAGGAAATAAAAGCACATAATTGCCTCACTTTCCACCTATTATGTTTCTCAACACGTGAAAGTCATGACCGGTCAGTCACTTCGTTCATTTTACTGCTGGAGAATCACAATGCCTTTAGAACAACTTAGCGCACTTGCCTTGTTTGCGTTTGTCTCGACCTTCACACCAGGTCCAAATAACATCATGCTCATGACATCAGGAGCCAATGTTGGCTTTGCCCGTACTATTCCGCACATGCTGGGCATTGCTCTGGGGTTTGCAGCCATGTTGCTATTGGTTGGCTTCGGCTTAATGGGGATTTTTAACGCCTATCCGGTCTCTCACCAAATCTTGAAATACCTGAGTCTTGCTTACCTCGTGTACCTTGCGATTAAGATAGCATTGAGCGGTAAAGCGAAAAGTACTAAGGCTTTTAAACCAATGACCTTCATTGGTGCGGCAAGTTTTCAGTGGGTGAACCCGAAAGGTTGGTCAATGGCGCTGACGGCAATTTCAGTGTACAGCAGTGGTAGTTCATGGTGGGAGCTCGCGATCATCGCCAGTATATTCACACTAGCCAACTTGCCATCAGTGACATTCTGGACGGCAGCAGGCAAACAACTGCAACACTGGTTAACAACACCAGTACGCATCAAGAGCTTCAACTACGGTATGGCAGGCTTACTTCTAGCCTCAACGATTCCGATGATCTAATCGACTTACTTTATCTATTGATGGTTAGTACACCGGTGCTAACCATCCGTTTCTTTAAAAGAGCTTAATAATCTCGCTTAGCCATTGACCAAATGTCGCCTGCCCACTCGGCGTTAACGTCCAGACAAAAGCCACAACGTTAAGTGACACCGTCACGAAAAATACAAATCTAAATGGTTGCTTCTGCGTTTTATGACGCAGTTTATCTTGAGCAATTAACGCCCCTAACCAACCACCAGCAACAGAAAAAACATGCAGAGTTTTCTCTGGTACACGCCAATTACCATTGATTGCCGCTCTCTTGTCCTTCGCGTACACAAAAAACGTCACTATTCCGATAACTAAATACCACACCAAGAGCGCTTTTGAACTTTCTGAAAACAACGCAGATACCGCTACCAATACCAGATAAGTAATAGCGATTTGAATAGATGAAGACAACATCAACTCCTTTGGATAATGAACAACATAGCGTCACCATTCCACATTAAAGACTCACTAAGGCTATTTGAGGCGAATGAGTACAAACTTTTTTTGATAGGAAAAACAACCAGCGAGTGAAGTGCCACTAAGCTCACATAAATAAGGCGTAGTTATCACCCCTAGCGACTACTCCTATCTTCTACGCCTATGGCTAACCAACTGTATTTTATGAGCTATTGAACCAATAAAAAAGCGCGTTAACCACCACAATCCGTGATATCGACACTAGGTTTCCTATTTTTACGGATTAAAAATAACTTAATACATAAGCGTCACAAATAGTGGAGCATCGTTAAGCCTAGGATATTCATCTTCGTAAAAAATATGGATATCAAAACGTGAACGAAATAAATACCAATAAACACGAGATTCTACAAAGTACCTTGAAGATTGCAAAAACAAAGAGCTTCAATATTGCGCAAACAAACAACTTCAAACGTTCAGCTTTAGCCAAGGCGATATTGCCTCTCGTCACCGCGACCTTGGTAGCAGGCTGTGGAAGCGACACTAGCAAAACAAACTCTGACAGCAATAGTCTATATAAAGCCGCTGAAAACGAAGTTGTTATTTATTACAAACGAGATGTTGCAGCGGCTCGCGCTTCTGGCTCGACCTACGACGGCTGGGGGCTTCACCTTTGGAATGGTGAAGGTTGTACGAGCACTGACTTAGTCGGCATGGGATTAGGTAACAATGGGACTGACTGGGATGTACCTTATGAATTCAAGGGCATCAATGATACCTATGGCGCCTACTACGTGTTGAAAGTCGACCCAGATGCATCCGACCCTCATAAGTGCATGAACTTCATCTTGCATAATGGCGGCGATAAGGCGTTTGGCAGCGCCAACTCGAAAATTGATCTCACCAAACTGAGTCAATCTCAATCTGTATTCGGTTTCCATGGCAGCAGCGCGCTGTACTACGAACCGATATCAGAACGCCCAGTTAAGATTGATGGCCAGAAGGCACATTGGTTGGACTCAAACACAATCGCTTGGGAAGCTGCAGACGGTGCCGATTCTCTCAAGTTGTTCTACGCACTCGATAACAGCATCACGATAAACGATGATAAGGCGATCGTCGGTGGGCAGGCCGTTGAACTCAAAAAAGATGGCAAGCTATCCTCTGCATTAAAAGAACGCTTCCGTCATCTAGCAAGCCTACCCGCTTTATCAATTGATGTTGACGCCAGCACGCTGCGCACCATCTTGAAATCTCAAATCATTGTTGTTGCGTATAATGTGAATGGCGACGTTATCTCTTCAACTGAAGTTCAAAAGCCCGGCGTACTTGATGCTGTATTTGCCAACAAAGAGACGGGTAACGCAATCGGAGAAACACTGGGGGCGATTGTGGAAGGCAGCACGACGACCTTCAAACTTTGGGCTCCTACCGCGCAAGATGTTGAACTCGTCCTCTACAGCGAAGACCGACAAAGTTCAAAAGTGATCCCAATGACGGAAAGCTTGGAAACAGGCATTTGGGCAACGGATTCAATTTCTAACGCCGTGAATAGTTATTACCGTTACCAAGTGAAGGTCTACCACCCAACCACTGGTAATATCGAAACTCGCCTTGTGACCGACCCATACTCACTCGGCTTGTCGAAGAATTCAGCATACTCTCAAGTGATTGACCTTGATGATTCAACACTGATGCCACAAGGTTGGGCTGGATATAAGCGCCCAACGGTGAAGAAAGACGAAGACCACGTACTGTACGAATCACACCTTCGTGACTTTAGCTTCAGTGATAAGTTAGGTACAGCAAGCTTAAACGGCAAGTACCTAGCGCTAACAGAAGCCGATCGTGAGTCAGTAAAACATTTGAAAGCTCTGAAAGATGCCGGTTTAACTACGCTTCATATCTTACCTGCATTCGATATCGCTACCATCAATGAAGATGATGCGAGCCGCGTGGATATCACCGACACCGTTAGCAAACTCTGTAACGTAAAACCAACAGCGACTTTATGCGGCACCGAAGATGAAAACAAAACCATCGAAGCCGTACTCAACAGCTATAACTCTTCAACAGGCGATGCCCAAGCTCTAATGAACGATCTGCGTATGTTAGATAGTTTCAACTGGGGCTACGACCCATTTCATTACACCGTTCCAGAGGGAAGTTACGCGACAGATCCTAACGGTTCAAAACGTATTCTAGAATTCCGTCAAATGGTTAAAGCTGCGCACGACATGGATCTGAAACTGATCATGGACGTGGTTTATAACCATACCAATGCGTCTGGCGTGAACGATAAGTCCGTACTGGATAAGATCGTCCCTGGGTATTATCACCGCCTGAATGTGAACACTGGTGGCGTGGAAAGCTCAACGTGTTGTGATAACACCGCAACTGAAAACCTAATGATGGGTAAGTTGATGGTCGACTCACTCAAGGTATGGGCTGACGACTATCAGGTTGATGGTTTCCGCTTTGATTTAATGGGCCACCAGCCAAAAAGCGTGATGGTCGAGGCATTGAAAGAAGTGCGCAAGATCGACCCAAATACCCTGTTCTATGGCGAAGGTTGGGACTTTGGCGAAGTAGCAAACAACGCTCGCTTCGAACAAGCCAACCAGATCAATATGGCAGGTACCGAAATTGGCACCTTCTCTGACCGTTTGCGTGATGCAGTGCGAGGCGGTAGCCCATTTGATGGCGGTGTCGATTCTGAAGGTAAGCACCCACTTCGTTTTAACCAAGGCTTCGGTAACGCCGCGTTTGCCAACGAAGAAACCAAGGTTGATCAAGACTCAGTCAACGGTCGTTTACACAACCAAGATCTTGTGCGCTTAGGCATGGCCGGCAACTTAGCCGAATACGTATTACTGGATTACAAAGGCGATACCAAGCTGGGCAAAAACGTCGACTACAACGGCGCACCTGCCGGCTACACCAAAATGCCATCAGAGAACATCTCTTACGTTTCCAAGCACGATAACCAAACTCTTTGGGATAACAACGCTTACAAAATCGCCGAAGGCACAAGCTCTGCAGAACGTGCTCGTATGCAGTCGGTATCGCTCTCGACCGTCATGTTGGGCCAAGGCATCCCGTTCATCCACATGGGTTCTGAACTGTTACGTTCTAAATCGATGCAGCGTGATTCTTACGACTCTGGCGATTGGTACAACCGTGTGATGTTTGATGGTACTGGCAATAACTGGAATGTTGGCTTACCTCGTGAAGACAAAGATGGTGCCAACTGGGAACTCATCAAAACCATCATTGCCGACAGCACAGCTAAACCAGCAAAAGAGGACATTGACCTAACCAAGCAGCAATTCCTAGAGCTGTTAAAAATCCGCAGCTCAAGTGAACTGTTCCGCTTAGACACAGCAGAAGAAGTCATGAAGCGTGTCGACTTCCGCAATGTGGGCAAAGATCAAATCGAAGGCCTGATCGTGATGTCTATTGATGACGGAATCTCCACAGGCAAAGACCTAGATACTACCGCTGATGCGCTTGTGGTTGTTGTAAACTCAACGAGTAAATCTCAATCGTTCAAGATCACGGGAGCAACGGGCTTTACACTCCATACCATTCAGCAGAACTCTGCCGATAACATCGTCAAAGGCGCCACCTTTTCCGCTGAGACTTTCACCGTACCGCCATTAACCACCGCAGTGTTTGTGCAAACTCAAGGCGCGTCACAAGGTGCTGGGTTATCGGTTGATAACTCACAAAAGGACGTATCTAAGATTCCGCCATATGGCAAAACGACCGTCTATGTACGTGGTGCAATGAACGGATGGAACCCGACGGACGCTTGGGCGATGAACTTCGTTGGTAACGGCGTTTACTCTGTCACTGGCGCTTTGGCTGTGGGTGAATATGGCTTCAAGTTTAGCGGTTCTACTTGGGGTATCTTGGATATTGGCTGTCACTCCGTCGACTTAGCTAAAGGCTCGATCAACATTGGCAGCGAAGGCGACTGTAAGTTGAATGTAACCGAAGCCGGCAACTACACATTCACACTGAATGCGATTCATCAACTCAATGACAGCGCAGAAAAAGCCGTGGTATCTGTGACGAAACAATAAGCTTCACATTCACATAATCATCACAGACGAGCCTGTTTTTTTGGGGAAAAGCGAGGGGAGGTATTAACCTCCCCTTTTTTTGAGCAGCCGCTCACATACCACAGCAACTACGCCCCGATTTTCTTACCCAAGGAGGATAAAGCCGCATTCTGATTAAGCTAGCCTCCTAACGATAACTTCTATATCAAATATAACGTCTATATCAAACATAACGTCTAGCACAGCTTCAACGACAAAGCCCTACAGCTCCACTTCTCGAGATGGAATATAAGTATGTACAACAAGAAACATTCAATCTATCAAGTTTTTACCCGTTTGTTCGGCAATCAGAATACACAGAACACACCTTGGGGAACCATTGAACAAAATGGCGTGGGCAAGTTCAGTGACTTCACCAATAAAGCGCTGACAGAAATTAGAGAACTCGGCATCACTCATATTTGGTACACCGGAGTACCACATCATGCTGTGATCAACGACTACAAGCACATCAGCATCTCAGACGACCATCCGAGCGTTGTAAAAGGACGGGCTGGCTCACCTTATGCCGTCAAAGATTACTACTCCGTAAACCCAGATCTTGCTGACAACCCAGCGCAGCGTTTACAGGAATTCGAAGCCTTGATCAAAAGAAGCCATGAAAATGGTTTGAAAGTCATCATTGATATCGTCCCTAACCACATTGCCCGTAATTACCAAGGCTTGAATAACCCAGAGGGCGTACGTGACTTTGGTGATCAAGATGACACGACGGTTGAGTATCATCGCAACAATAACTTCTATTACATTCCTGACAGCACATTTGAACTGCCCGAGATCGAACCTGCGTTCATTCCTCTTGGTGGCGAACAACATCCGAATTTAGCCTCACCGTTTATTGAATCCCCAGCCAAATGGACAGGAAACGGATCGCGCTTGAGCAAACCTAACTTCGACGATTGGTATGAAACCGTAAAGATTAACTATGGCGTGCGACCAGACGGTTCAAAAGACTTTCCTGAGCTTCCGGACGATTACGCGATGCGTGATCACCTCGCCCACTACCATTTCTGGCAGCAAGTTGATGTGCCGGATTCATGGGTTAAGTTTCGAGACATCGCCTTATATTGGTTAGAAAAAGGCGTCGATGGATTTCGCTACGATATGGCAGAAATGGTACCGGTCGAATTCTGGAGCTATCTCAATTCATCAATCAAAGTAAAGAATCAAGACGCCTTTTTGATGGCGGAAGTGTACCAACCGGACCTTTATCGTGATTACATTCGCTTGGGTAAAATGGACTACCTGTATGACAAAGTCGATCTTTACGACGGCCTAAAAGCAATTATGCAAGGTAAGGCTTCAACGGCAATCATCCCTGAGATCCAGCATCAAATGATGGACATCGAACACCACATGATGCACTTCTTGGACAACCACGATGAGCAGCGTGTCGCGTCTCCTGAGTTTGTTGGTAACCCACACATTGCCAAACCAGCCATGTTAGTCAGTGCGCTATTAAGTAGCTCTCCCACCATGATTTACTTCGGGCAAGAAGTCGGCGAACCGGGTGCGGAGAATGCAGGTTTTGGACAACCTTCTCGCACGTCTATATTTGACTACATCGGTGTTCCTCAACATCAAAAATGGATGAACGGTGGAAAGTTCGATGGTGGGCAGCTCAACGATGACGAAAAACAACTCAGACTCTTCTACCAACAAGTGATGACGTTTTCATTGAACCATTCATCGATGACCGGAGCGTACCAAGATTTACACCAATCCAATCAACTAAGTGATTCTGTTTATGCTTTCTTGCGTTTTGATAGCCAAGAACTGGTTATCGCCGCGGCTAACTTCAGCCAAAGCAAAACAGACCACATTCAGTTGAAGGTGACGGCAGAGGTTATTCAAAAACTAGGCATCGCTGACGGAAGCTATACGCTCCAAGAACATATTGAAGGCGTCCAACAACAGGCGCTGTATGTGGAAAATGGTGTCGGTTACTTCAGTGCAGAATTCCCCCCCCTAGCCGCTTTCGCTTGGGTGTTACCCCTTTAATCAATCGTTCTAAAAGTAACTGGTGATGACGGCGTTAAATCAGAGGAAACGGTACTTAACGTCGTCTTCGGATAAGTAAAATTCAGACGGTCGTTGGTTTTCAAAGCACGTTCTAAGCAGCTATGGCGGGTAGCTGTAACTTGTTTTTGCCCCAAAGCTTGTTGGCCCTTTTCAATAAGAAAACTGCGAGCTTGATTTATCCCTATCTAAGCTAATGATTCTCTAGAGTTGCTTATCCTGTTTCATACCTGCTTATGGTTTTACACAACCTTTTGATATAGGAGATGGTGATATGTTGAATGTTTCAACATATCACACAGAACTAACAAAAAAATCCCCGTATATTCAATTGATTATACGGATGTGCTTTGGATATAGTTGATGTAATAAGCAGCCAACATCAATATGTAAAGCTGTTAGCCCTTTTCCCTAAATTGTAAGAGGATCAATAATAAATGGTGGGAGGTACTTCAAATGGTACAGTTTATGCTCATGCTTGGTTTGCTGCATCAGCAAAAAGAGCCCTAGAAGCTGAAAATTTTGGTGATACTTGTGCGGGAATTACAGTAGTAACGTTAACTGCATTCATGGTTGAAAGTTATTTTAACTACATTTGCTCAAGATTATTAAACAAGAGCGAGTTAATTGAAGCTGTGCTTGATTCCGACTTATCACTAGATGTTGTAGCGAAACTTGATGATTGCGGAAAGAAATTAGGCTTCGAAGAAAGAGTTGCAAAAGCATATGGTATTGATGAGCGGTATGAGTTACTCGCTAATAATCTGATCAAATTTTCACATGGGCAAAAATCTAAACAATTAGCAAAGTGCTTCGAAGAGAGCGGAAAGGATGGCGCTGATTTTACAGAAATAGATAACAAATTCAGAATTCCACCTATTGTAAAATGTAAGGCAATCTTAGATACGGTATCCCGTGACGAGCGAAAAAATAATGAATTTGTAAATATAGTTGTTCGCTTGTTCTCGGCGAGAAATTCACTTGCTCATGGTAAAACTGAAAGTGTAAGCAATACCTTTACCATAGATGATGAAGAAGTATCGCCAGAAAGTTGTCCTTCAGTCATAGCTTCTTGGCAGGAGTCGTGTTCTTTGGAAAAAGCACAGAGTTACTATGGAACTTGTACTGAATTAGTGAACTATATTGGTAAGTTAGCATTAGATGAAGAGCACCCATTGTTAACATTGTCATCTCAGGTGTCAGGATTACAGGGCCATACAAAGCATTTAAGAGAAGCTTAGATGAAGAAAATTTTCAAATTAAAGCAATGGTTAAGCATCGATGATGTTGCTAGAAGATTATCTTATATCTGTGAAGAAGATGTATCAGATAAAGATATAGTTCAACTATGCATTGATGGAGAACTTGATATCTGTTGGCTTGTGAGACATGGCTGGGCTCGAGAAGCTGCAATGTATACAAGTCTTATTGGAGGATGGTTTTTAGAAAATATAACCCAAGATGTGACACATAAATCAATATTGGATTACACACTTGATGAATTAATGACCAATTACGTTTGTGGACCAAAGGCCATTAGCCTTTCTATTGGTTCATTATCAGATCCTTTCCGCATTGAAGGCCCTCTCAAGATACAGTTGAATACTGGCATTTTTAAAGATCATTTATTGTCCTTTATTACAGGGACAGATTCGGAGTTAGTTAACCTTGAAGGGTGCTTATTATTAGATTCAGAAGGACGGTATGTTCAGCCTGTCGACTTTTTAACTACTAATGATGGGGAGGCAGTATTCGATCGACTCGCTGAAAGAGCTTATCCCACGGATGATTTACCGGAATTTAATGAGTTAGTTGTACTACGTAAGGACTTGGAAGTCCTTGAGCAAAAGATAACAGAGCCAGAAAAAAGACTATTGAGAACACCTGAAGATACTTTAGTTTCTAGTTTAGGTTTAATGGCGTTAATGCTAAGTGAACAATCTTCAAAGTATAAAAAAGGAACAACGGCAAACTGTAGTCAAATTGCTCAAGATATCAGTAAATTGGCAGCTAGGCATGGTGTGGAGCTAGACAAGGCATCAAACCTAAACAGAGATATTTCAGCTGCATTAAAATCACTTAAAAAATGGCAGCCATAAATAATTTCGGCTAACCACCAAAAAGCCACATGAGTTCTGCACTATTGGGTTACTTAGCAAGAAGGAGTAACCTAATGAAAGTAAACTGGAAATCGACACTCATCTACATTCTTATATCAGTAGAACTTTATGTAGAAATTCGTTTTGATGACATGATTTTTATATTTGGTACGAGTATTACGAAATAATTCAGTTATCAAAGCAATCAAAGTGATGCATTACACTCGGCGGTTTTGGTACGGGGTTTAGTGTGCTTTGCTAGTACGGTGGGGCACACCTTATTACAGGCGTTACCTTCCATACCAAACCTAATCAATAACATTCTAATTTAGTAATATAACTGACTCACTTTTGTCCAAAACCGTTCCAGCACGATCTCAGTTACCTCATCCATTTCTAAGATAAACCGCTCCCGATTACATTCCACTGGTTTACTATTTTTCCATTCGCTTTTTATGGTTAAAATGCCTTATGGTACAAACAATCGAATTATAGATACTTGCGGGCTTTGCCGCAGGTATTCCTCATTTACACGAAAAGACTGATTATGAATTTTGATATCAATGCACTGAAACACCACCAACTGGTCGAAGATGGTCAACTAGAAGGGTGTTACCTTCATCAACCAGCACAGGGCAGCCAGCAAGACGATGACGCTGTTTTAGCAGAGCGCCAAGCGCTAGAAAAATTGGGGTATAAGGTAGTACAGGTACAAGCCAAAGGTGGGGCAACAACCTTTGCTGAAGCGATGCAAAAGTTTGCGAAGAAAACAGGTCACCAGACCAAAGAGTAAGCGAATGGGTGTAGAGGGGCTTTCTATTACGGCTGATAACCTTTGGATTTTAAAGCGAACACATCATAAAGCTTTTTAACAACAGCCGCTTAACTCGAATTAAAACACACCCCGTAAGTCACTAAACGGGGTTATAAGTACATGAGCTAAATCTCTGCTATAACTTTATTTATGTATGATGCAATAATCAACGAGAGCCATTGATATGTCTTGTTTTTGCCTTAATAAGACTAGGCCTGTAACCGTGCCATTATTCACCTCATAAAACAGCCTAAAACCCGATTTTTTGAACTCTCTGATACTAGTGACCCCCAACCCTACAAGCTCAGAACATCTAGAGTACATGTTAGGGTTATGGCTCACATTTTCTTCAAAGGCATCTAAAAGACTCTCAATCCCTTCAATGACTGATTTTTCATCATTCCATTGAGTTAGGTGATCAATCGAATCATTTAGCGAATTTTCAAATGTTTCCGTGTATTGAATTTCTACTTTATGAGTCATATTTACCTTTGTTACTTACGGGCAGCTAATCGACTTCTTAAATCTCTAGACGAAGTTACACGATCTTGAACAACATCATTTTTTGCAAAGCTAACCAGTTTCATTAGCGCAATGGCATCTTGACGTTTTTTATGGTCTTCATACGACTCAACTACATACGTAGGTTTTCCATTTTGCGTGATCGTTAGTGGTTCACTTAAAGGCAAGTTAGCCGCATTTTTTTTTAAGAAACTGACGGTTTCTACATTTGCTGTGTCCATAATCACTCACCCTGTTTGTATTTGTTGCTTTAGTTAGTTGAATGTCATCACTCATTCAATAGCTATATTGTACTACCCGATCACTACTAGTTCAAATTTAGACTTTATTTAAACTGCTCTGCACAACCAAGACTGGACGCTTACCCAAACGAGTTTCATATTTCATGCAATGCTTAATCAAAGTTGGCTTTTTGTAAGATCTCAATGAACGCCTTAATCTTGAGGTCTTCCGCTCCCTGTTTCGCGTAGAGGCCAACGTTTCCTAACTTAGAGTCATCAATCAGCAAGGTTTCGAAGCCTTTGTCTTTCATCCAGTCACACATTTTATGACTGTATGGCATGACAGCATTAGACATTCTCAACATATCTAAACTCGCAAAAAGAGAGTCAACGTCATAGACATCTCGCCCAACCACCTCAGTATCACGCCCGCCAGGCTGTGAATTTACGTGATCAGACAGTACAGAGTTATGTCGAGAGTGATCGGGGGTCACTTGGAGTATTGGAAACGCTAATGTCTCACGCCTTAACAAACTCGGATCTAAGTGTTTCTTCGTTAGCAACGGATGGTTGGCTCGAACAAACACCGCTTCTTTGTCTTGAAAGAGTGGGTAAAACGTTACTTTGCATCGCTCATGCAGCCCATAGATTTCATGGCCAACAAACAAGTCGATATCGCCTTGAACCAAATGGTGCATCAAAGACAAGTTGTTACCGAACTCCAAATGTAGCGAGCCCATTTTTTCTTGTTGCTTGTATTCCTCAACCGCCTTGCAAACAAATTGTTCCCACCAAGCTTCCCCGGTGCCGAGCTTCAATTTACCGGATTGGCGCTGCTGCATGTCGGTAAAGCGGTGCATTAAAGACAGATGCTTTTCTTGCTGTTCTTGTGCAAACTCCCGAAACAACAACCCGTACTCGGTAAGCTCAACGCCTTTTGACTTACGAGTAAAAATAGCCACACCAACATCACTCTCTAATTTTTTGATCGCAGCGGTCAAGGAGGGCTGGCTAATATTCAGCTTTTCCGCGGCACCTTTAATACTGCCAGTATGCGCAACCATCAGAAAGTATCGGTATAGCTTGTTCATAGGATTCTCTTAGTTTGCATTCGATCACAAAATGCGAGGTTAGAAATTCAACAAATTAAACCACTGAACACAGTGCGCAGCGGATAAAGCTCATGATATAGGATTTTTCTATAGAGAGCATTAGTAATGCTATTTCCCAGTGTAAGATGAAATCACTATAGTAAGGTCAATTAACTTATTAAGTGGACATTGAGATGGAACAGAAATGGTGGCATGACGCAGTGGTCTACCAAATTTACCCGCGTAGCTTTTTAGACTCGAATAATGACGGTATCGGTGACCTAAATGGAATCATCAGCAAACTCGATTACCTCAAAGAACTAGGCATTAATGTCATTTGGCTCTCCCCTGTTTATCAATCTCCAATGGACGATAACGGCTACGACATCTCCGACTACCAAGCGATTGCTGAAGAGTTTGGCACGATGGAAGAGATGAAACGACTGATGGATGAAGCGAAGGAACGTGACATTAAGATTGTTATGGATTTAGTGGTAAACCATACGTCAGATGAGCACCGTTGGTTCGAGCAAGCACGCTCTTCAAAAGACAATCCGTATCGAGACTATTACATTTGGCGCGATGCAAAACAGGATGGCAGCGCACCGGATGACCAAGGTTCGATCTTTGGCGGAAGTGCTTGGCAGTGGGATGAACTCACACAACAATATTACTTCCATCTATTCTCGAAACGTCAGCCAGATTTGAACTGGGAAAACCCGAAGGTTCAAGAAGAAGTTCATACTATGATGAACTGGTGGATTGACCTTGGCATCGGCGGCTTCCGCTTAGATGTGATTGATCTTATTGGTAAAGAGATCGATAAAGGAATCACTGGTAACGGACCAAGGCTGCACAAGCTATTACAACAAATGAATCAGGCGACCTTTGGTAACAAGGATTTGTTAACCGTTGGAGAAACTTGGGGCGCGACTCCAGAAATAGCCAAGCTATACAGCGGACAAGATAGAAATGAACTTTCTATGGTGTTCCAATTTGAGCACATTACCCTGACATGGGAGAACGGTGACAAATGGAACCCTATTCCGCTTGATCTTCGAGAGTTCAAAAATGTGCTGACCAAGTGGCAGCTAGAGCTGGCCGATGGTGGTTGGAATTCCCTTTTTTGGAACAACCACGATTTGCCACGTTTGGTTTCAAAATACGGTGATGACAAACATTTCCGAGTTGAGTCAGCAAAAATGCTGGCGACGTGTTTGCACTTCTTGAAAGGCACACCTTACATCTATCAAGGTGAAGAGATTGGCATGACCAATGTCGCTTTTGACAATCTAGACCAATATAAAGATATTGAAACGCACAATTTCTATAAAGTAAAAACGGAATCGGGTGTCACTCATGAACACATGATGGACGCCATTCACGAGAACAGCCGTGACAACGCTAGAACACCCATGCATTGGAACAACCAACCAAATGCAGGCTTCTCTGACGGAACACCTTGGATTGAGCTGAATCCAAACTACCCAGAGATCAACGTCGAAAGTGCGTTGGCTGATCCAAGTTCCATATTTTATCACTACAAGACATTGATAGAGTTACGAAAAGCTCACCCAGCGATTGTCTACGGTTCATTCATCCCTGTTTTTGAAGAACACGACAAGGTTTTCGCCTACGTACGTGAGTTGGATGGTGAAAAGCTGTTTGTAGTTTGTAACTTCTCAAACGACAACCTGACACTGGATATGCCTGAACAATACCAAACTCAGACGCTTGATTGTCTGATCAATAACTATCAAACGGTCACTGAGTTGTCAGCCAAGCTTGAACTGGCACCGTATGAATCATTTGCTGTAAAACTGTAATCATACGTTAAATTCAACACACCAAAGGCAAGGTTCTCCTTGCCTTTTTTATTACCCAAAGCCATCGATTCTCTCCAACATTTCACATCTTAACCTAAGCAACCTAACGCTTAGTTTTGGATGGCTTTCATCACCCAAAAATAGTTTGAGCCCGCCTTCACATTTCTCTATACGCGCCACTTCACAAAACTATGGCGATCGCCTGTAAAACAGCACTGTATCGGCATTGCTATAGTTTTTTACTATATCAAAGGTGCGTTTACCTATTTCTCAAAGGCTAAATTAGTCGATATTATTTTCAGCAGATAATAAGAACTGATAGAAGTGATTATCGTTATGGATAACCTTCTGAATATGGAATGAAATTATGAAACCTCTATTGAAAACACTGTCTATTTGTACCCTTGCTGCTCTTTTCAATGCACCGGCTTTTGCTATGGAAGAAGGTGAAATCACAATCTGGATCAATGGCGATAAAAGTTATGCCGGTCTTGCTGAAATTGGTAAACAATTCGAAGAAGATACCGGAGTGAAAATTAACGTTCAGTACCCAGATTCACTGGAAGCTAAATTCCAACAACACGCAGCAACAGGTGGCGGCCCTGACATCATTTTCTGGGCACACGACCGTTTTGGTGGCTACGCAGAATCAGGCCTACTTCACGAACTTAACCCAAGTAAAGAATTCAAAGAAAAGCTTGTCGACTTCAGTTGGGATGCGGTGACAGTCAACGGTAAAGTTGTGGGCTACCCTCTAGCAATCGAAGCACCTTCTCTAATCTACAACAAAGACCTACTTCCAAACCCACCAAAAACATGGGAAGAGCTTGCTGACATTCAGAAAGAGATGGCTAAGCAAAACAAAAAAGCCATCATGTGGGATGTGAAAAATGCGTACTTCACATGGCCGATGATTTCTGCTGGTGGTGCCTTCGCGTTTGAAAAAACAGCAACAGGCTATGACGCTAAAAGCACAGGTGTTAACAATGCAGCGGGTGTTCGCGGCCTTCAATTCTTAGTTGATATGGTAAACCAAGGGGTAGTTAACCCGAATATGGATTACTCAGTCGCAGAAGCAGAGTTCACCAATGGCAATGTGGCGATGACCATTAATGGCCCTTGGTCTTGGGGTAACTTAGACAAGCTTGGTGTTAATTATGGCGTTGCTGAACTGCCGACATTAAATGGCGGTAAAGGTAACCCATTTGTTGGAATCCTAAGTGCGGGTATCAATGCTGCGAGTCCAAATACTGATCTTGCTGTCGAGTTCTTAGAAAACTACCTATTCCAAGACGACGCTCTGAAAACCATGAATGATGACAAGCCTCTTGGCGCGGTGACACTAAAATCATTCCAAAAAATTCTTGAGAGCGATGATCGCATCAAATCAACCATGACGAATGCTGAAAACGGCGAAATCATGCCAAACATTCCGCAAATGACGGCTTACTGGTTCGCTGAAGGTGCGGCTATCGATAACGCAATGCAGGGTAAGCAAACCGTTAGAGAAGCACTAGACACAGCAGCGAAACAAATCACCAAATAACCTTTCTTTTTATTAATATCCTATTGTCCTTTGGCACAGCGCATGCTGTGCCTTTTTTGTTTTGGAAATCAAGTCGCTATGCAAATCCCTACTCTTTACCTAAAAGGTACATTCAATGGTTGGGGGTTAGACACCCCATTGTTCAAAGAGCAAGACGGCTCCTATCGAGCAAACCTATGTTTATCTACCGACCTTTACCGCTTCAAAATTTCGGATTCAGATGGCACCACGCAATGGACACTTTCAGGGCATGAAAGTGTAGCCACTCTCTGTGAATTGGAACAAGCAATGCCGCTTATCAATACACAAGGTATTGGCAATGATCTGCTGCTCTCTCCCGCTGTCGCTGGTCAATACTCCTTGAAGGTGCAATTTGGCTCTTCGACGCCAACGATCACCGTAACCAAGGGGGAATACAATGATCTATCAACACCTCAACGTGAGCCTATTGATACTCACCTGATTGAGTCTGAGGTTGAGGTTGAGATAGAGATCGAGATCGAGGAGACGCTACCTCACTGGCAACACCCTGAATTTGCAATGCCACATGACCAACTGTTCCAAGAGCTCACCATCTCAGAGACACAGTCATTTCCGTTTGTGTTCGGGGATAATGTCGATGGTTACTATCATGGCGCAACCTATAGCTATGTAAACGGTGGCAAATATCGTCACCACCAAGGTTGGATACTGGGAACCTTCGCCAGCTATATCGACGGCAAGCTCAATAACAAGTTAGAGGCTAAGCGTGCCAGCCTGACGCCTTATGGTATTGAACATCATTATGAGAATAACCGAGAGTCCCTGAGCCTGATTCAAGGTTCCAGACTCGTATCGCTCACGGTGTCGTCAAACAAACCGAGCGCTTTAAGCTTAATTCCAGAACTCAACATACCGACCACTCACTCTAAAGTTCATACCTCAGACTCAAACATCGTCATAGAACTCAGCCCTCAAGTTTGCCCAGACGGCTGCCCAAGGTTTGTCGCCATCGCAAGCAATCATGCTGTACATGCACGAGAGATCTCGCTAGACGCTCACCCTGAACTTCGCGACCTAGTTCAGCTCTCAGAGAGCAATACAAAACTCATGCTCACGACGTCAGATAAACAAACTGAACTTGTCGTCTACCTCGGCTTTGCTGAAACTCTTGAAACCGCTAGCTCATTGGTTAATCAAGCGATCAAAAATAACGAACACGTTCTTCACCAACAGCGGATTTATGAGTTCTTAACCAATAATTATTTGTGGACCAACGACCTTGAATACAACCGAGCGGTCATGTGGTCGCGCCTTGCAAGCCGAACCTTTGTGAGTCATGAGTTCGGCACGGGCATATGGGCTGGATTGCCTTGGTTCAAGGACTGTTGGGGCCGTGACACCTTTATCGCTTTGTCGGGCACAAGCTTGGTTAATGGGCTGTTTAGTGAAGCAAAAGAGATCATTGAAAACTTTGCGTCCATGCAGATGCTCGACGAAAATTCCGCGAATTACGGGCGAATCCCGAATCGAGTGACGAGTAAAACGAACATCATTTATAACACCACCGATGGCACTCCTTGGATGATTCGTGAAGCCCTTGAGTACATCAACTACTCCGGCGATGTGGCGTTCGCTAAGGCCATTTATCCCACTCTCAAGCGTTTCATCACGGGTGTCGAAAAACATTACTTGAATGAAGATAGCTTGAATAAAGATGGCTTGAACGAAGATTATTCGAATAAAGATAGCCTGATGGCACATCGCCACCCTGATACGTGGATGGATGCAAAAATTAATGGGATGACACCTTGGTCTCCTCGCGGCCCTAAAGCCAATGACATCCAAGCTTTGTGGTTTGAAAGCTTAAACTGCGCTATTCAACTCGCTATTCTGGTGGGCGACTCTGAATCAGAAAAGAGCTGGACAATCCAAGCTGGAAAAGTGAAAGAGAGTTTCGCCACCAAGTTTTGGGATGATACAAACCATCGCCTAGCCGACCATTTATCGCAAGGTGATGTGCCTGATTATAGCGTGCGTCCGAATCAGTTGATGACGATTTCAATTCCTCAGAAAAGTCCGCTGAATCAGAATGAAAGAGAGCAATACATCGTCAAGAACGCGGTAGAAACGCTATTGTTCCCATGGGGGATCTGCTCCTTACAACAAGAGCATGTCGATTTTCATCCTTATCACGACAATCAAGCCATGTACCACAAGGACGCGGCTTATCACAACGGGACGATCTGGGGGTGGAATGCGGGCTTTACTATTACGGCGCTCAACAAGTTTAAGCAGCAAGAACTCAGTTACCAGCTATCCAAAAACTTGGCAAAACAAATCCTTACACAAGGCTGTAGAGGGACAATGAGTGAAAATTTGGATGCTTTCCAAGAAAGTGACCGCGACCTTGTAGAATCAGGGACGTTTGCTCAAGCCTGGTCTGTTTCAGAATACGCTCGTAACGCGCAACAGGACTATTTGGGGTATTGCCCACGCTTATTGGACAATCAAATACACCTAACACCAAATTTCCCAAGTTGTTGGAGCGAATTAGTGGCTTCGTTGCCTTTTGGTCAAGGAAACCAGTTACGACTGTCATTTGAATCTAAAAATGGGATTTCTCATTACAAGATTCAGTCAAATCTAGAAGATACGGTAAGTCCCGAAATCACATTGGTGCTTACGCTAGACATAAACCATGAGTCTGTTGCCGTAATCTCGACACCATTAACACAATCGTTGGAGATCATGATCGACAGTCACCAACAACAGGTCACGGTCAACGACAAACAAGCGCAGTTTGAGATTCAACCAAAGCCAAATAACGCCATCTTATGCGACTTACAATTTGCCAAGCCCGACTTTGCAAGGCAACACAACAGTTTGATGAGCAAGGACTACTTGTTGAACAAGCGCAATAAGCAAAAATTGTCAGCAGCCAAGGACTAGCTTTGCTGATACTAAGCCTATCGCTTTATAGACGTATAAAGTGATACGGCTATAAAGCGATAAAAAAGCAGGCCTAATACACCGTTTACGAAGACAAAACGGAGTTAGGCCTTCTTTTATTGTCTAAAAATAAAGTCGATGAAATCCGGGAATCGCAACGACCAAGCCAGTTCATTGTGTTGATGACCTTGCCCTTCTTGATAAAACAGCGTCACGTTCGGCTTTTGAGTGAGTAACGTGTTCATTGCCCTTGAACCGCTCAGGTAAACGTCAGCAAAATCTGCGCTTGCCTCTTCACGAGCTTCATTCGTTCCCATATCCATATATATTTTCGTTGGAGACAGAAAGCTAAACTCTTTCATATACTCGAAGTATGAGGATTTATTGAACCAAAATGCCGGAGAGAAAACCCCAAGCACGCCAAAGGTATTCTGATACAGTGAGCCACCATATAAGCTAATTAGCCCGCCCATTGAACTGCTAGCAAGGTACGTAAACTCTCGGTTCGGCTTTGTTCTGTATGTTTGGTCTATATAGGGCTTCAATGTATGACAGATAAACGCCATGTACTCGTCCCCTTCACCACCAAATTTAAGTAGCTCATCACCAACACCCAACTCTTTTATCTCTTGGTTAGCGCGCCAAGGCGAATACTCATTGTAACGCTCCATGCCATTAAGCTCATGACTGCTGTCGATGGCGACAACAATTACCCCGGATAACTTACCGAGCCTTTGCATCTCATCGAGTGTCGTTTGTGCGTCCCAACACATCCCATACGTCGCTGTAGACTTCTCAAAGACATTCTGCCCATCATGCATGTATAAGACAGGATAAGCGTGCTCTGTTTGGTGATACCCCGCAGGAAGGTAAATGCGGAGCGTTCGAGTTCGATTCAACTGTGGAATAAAGAACTCATCGATAATAATCAATTCAGATTGCATAACGACCTCTAAATTTGAAGTGTCTATAAATTCAGATATAAAAAACGCCCCTTTAAAGGAGCGTTCTATCTTTATTTCTATCTCTATCTCTATCTCTATCTCTATCTAAGCGACTAAGATACTGGGCTGCTAAACCATTAAGCCTACTAATCTATTAAGTTATTAAGTTATTAAGCTAACTAATAAGCTAACAAGCTAACAAGCTAACAAGCTAACAAGCTAACAAGCTAACAAGCTAACAAGCTAACAAGCTAATAAGCTAATAAGCTAATAAGCTATTTTGCGTTGACGGCTCGCACAAAAGCTTCTTGTGCACCTTCAACATTAAGCGCCTTCGCTTCATCTAACAAACCTAAAGCTTTCGGTATATCACCTGACTTCACCGCATTTTGTATAGCAGACAAGTAGAAGTCTTTTGTCTCTTGCTGCACACGTATCTGCGTGTCTGCTTTCTTCGGTACAACAGCTGTTGCAGTCGCTGCCATAGCGGCAGGGGCAGCAACGACTGGCGCTACGGCAGGTTTAGCACGGTAAGGGCGAAGTTTTAAAGTTTTAATTTCTAACTCTAAACGACCACCTAATTGATTGGTGTATACCGGATCGGTGACCATAGGCATCACCTCACCAAATTCTTTTGCTCGCACCTTTGCTGGGTGATCAACTTTCACCTTATTGCCAAGCTCATCAGCAGGCGTGTAGATAATAATATAAGGTGTCTTGCTCGCATCAATACGCAAGCGTTCAATGTAACTCGTGCGAGTAAAAGCGTCGGATGCCTGAACCTTAAAGTCTTCAAACTTCAATGTTTGCACTGGCTTAAAGTTTTCATCTAGAAGCATGGCTTCTGGAGCAAAAACTGAATCATCGATCATTAAGCTCGATAGCTTAACGACCATCTCCCCTGAGCGCTCGCTGAACTTGAACGCTGCAAAGTGGCTATTACCTGTTGTAAATGTACCGACAGGTGATCCCAAGTCGATATCAAACTTTAAATCTTCATTATCATTCAATTGTGCGTATGGGTACTGCGAAAAATCGCTGCAGCATACTTCTGCATTAGTGGGTGCATCGAGTTTAGTTTGAACCTGAGCATCGGAAGCACAACCGCTTAGCAAGGCACCTAGTACCACGGCTAACATAGAGCTTTTATTTGTCATTGTAATCTCTCTCACTATTGGTTGTTGTTGGGGGAAACGGAAAAAGGCAGCCAATGGCTGCCTTATACTTTAAACGGTTTAGAACCAAATTTCAGTGTGTACACCGAATACAAATTCGTCTTTACCGTTATCGATACCAATTTGTTTAGCACTTGCTTCATCATCAGCTTTAATGTAGCTAATGTAAGGCTTAACTTGTGGACGACCGAAGTAGTCAGAGTTCGCTGTAAATGCAGTTGCAATTTCTAGGTTAAGAATATCGCTCTCTACAGCATCACCAGTGCGATTCCAGTAACCTTCATCACCTTCTTCATGTGCATAAGAAGCCGTAGCTTCTAAGCGAATGTTGTCGTTCAGTTTGTAAGAAGGACGAGCAGCAACCATGTAACGAGTCAAACCGTCAGCACCAAACAATTGGTCAAGAGCTGTAAAGTACACTGCTTCCGTACCTAACTGCCATTTTTCAGAGATGTTAAGCACACCGTAAGAAGTCAAGAATAGTGATTCTTCTTTATCACCGCCACCAGACCAACCACCGAAGTTAACACCACGGTTTTTCATTACGCCAGAGCCGTAAGCAATTACGTTTTGAGTCCAACCGTCTAGGCCATAGTAACTTGTATTAAGCGTTACAGCTGCACCGATACCGTCTTCGTTCTCACCGCCATTGATGTTTTGCTGACCATATTTAAAGTCAAAGTCTAGGCTGCCGATACCCGCATCCACGCCGTAGTAGTACAAGTCAATAGAAGAGAGTGTCTGTCTTTCTTTTGCACCATCTTTCTTGACTTTACATTTACTAGGATCTGTCGATGTAGTGCCATCATCTTGTTTACAGTCAATCGCGTAAGAATCTGCAGAACCTGCATCAGGATCAGCCATTACATAAGCGATACCAGCAGTATGTCCTGCAAGCTTAGTTTGAATACCTGCACCAATACCAGATGATTGTTTCCAAAACTCACCAGATAAAAGACCTGCTGCACGGTTTAGGTAACGTTGACCACCCCAAATAGAAGTGTCTTCACCTAAAATGCCACCTAGCTCAACGAAAGCTTCTTTTACTTCGAACTGAGAATCATCATTCTTCTTTTGTCCGCCTTCAGAAGAATAAGCGTATGAGTTACCGTTACCATATTCAGTACGAAGAACGTAGTCGGCCCACACACCATTTTGGTACTCAGAGTGCTTCTTAATTACAAATTCAACTTGGTTAGTACTCTTACCGTGAGTACCCGCTGTTTTGTAATCTGGCTTACCGAATTCAGTGTCTACTGTTTTACCGTCGACAACACGAACGTTAGAAGACATGTAACCGTGAACTTCCCAGCCGTCAGTGATAACGTCAGTAGGGTTTTTCACCTCTACTTCCATTGAAGAGTCACCACTTGTTACATCAAGTGCAACGTCATTTTCTGCGAACGCTGAACCAGCGACAAGTGCAGAAGCCACTGCAGCAGCAATCAAACTTACTTTTTTCATTCTTAACTCCATTAAGGACGATTTATTTTAGGTTTTATATTTTTGCTCTCTTGCGACAACCAAAGGCAGTAATGGTGGGCGTAAGATAGAGAGGTTTAGGGTTTCCCCTGATTCGTTTCAACGGAGCCAATATTAAGAGGGGATGACAAGTTTGACTTCCTCCACCCCGAACTAAATTAAGGGGGATGAGAAGGGAGTAGAGTTTATACAGAATGGTATTTTAAAGGGTTGGATCACTTAATCTAGGAGGAGTAGACAGCACACAGATCTAATTATTCAGCATAAGTGAGATCTACTTCAAATATATAATTTGAACTTCATCGATGAATTATTTTTCAACAAAATTTATTCTATGAAGTTGCTTGACCTTAATGGGACAAAGCCTTTTACTAATAGTTCACTGATGTTGATAAACGAACAAGAAATCAAGCAATGACTAGAACGCTCGCTCGCCCTTATCCACTAGGCGCAACGCTAGGTAACACTGGCTGTAACTTCTCAATTTATTCCCCTGACTGTAAATCCCTTTCTCTCGCTCTTTTTGACGAGAACGATGAGTTCACCACTTATAAATTGGAAAATGAATACGCTGATATCAGATATGTATTTGTTGATGGTATTAAAGCGGGACAAAAATACGGTTTCATTGCTGAAACTGATAATGGCCCGATCTTACTTTCCGACCCTTACGCTAAAGCAATAAGCGAACCGCTCGATTACGCAACGCCATATACCAATGAAAAAAGCTTTTCGATGGCGAAGTGTCTCGTAGTTGATGACACGTTCGATTGGCAAGATGTCGAAAAGCCGCGTATTAGCCGCGAAGAGACCGTTCTTTTCGAAACCCATGTTAAAGGCCTATCTCAACTTCACCCAGAAGTCGCGACCAATACAAAAGGCCGTTATTTGGGGTTAGTTAGCCCCGAAATGCTTGCATTCTATAAACAGCAAAACATCAATTCTCTACAACTTTTACCTATTGCTGCATGTATGCATGAACCCCACCTATTGGATATGGGGAAAGTGAATTACTGGGGTTACAATCCATATTTGTTTATGGTGCCAGACCCACGCTACGCAGAGAAAGACGCCGTTAGTGAACTCAAAACCGCGATTCGAGAACTGCACCGCAACGGTATCGAAGTCATTCTCGATGTCGTCTACAACCACACAGCAGAAGGCGGTGAAGGCGGCACAACCTTCAACCTAAAAGCACTGGATAGTCGCTACTACATTAAGCATGGCTGTCATTACGCGAACTTCACCGGTTGTGGTAATACGGTCGACCTCACCCACCAACCAGCACTGAACTTAGTCATGGATACACTGCGCTACTGGGTTAGTGAGTTCCAAGTCGACGGCTTCCGTTTTGATTTGGCAGCAACACTAGGGCGCGAAGGCGATAACTACAATCCTGAGGCTGCTTTCTTCAAAGCCGTCGCCCAAGATCCGGCATTGAAAGAAACCAAGTTAATTGCAGAACCATGGGACATCGGGCCAAATGGCTACCAAGTTGGCAATTTTCCGTTGGGGTGGAATGAATGTAACGACAAACTGCGAGATATCACTCGTAGCT
This sequence comes from Vibrio sp. 10N.286.46.A8, assembly GCF_041470165.1. Taxonomy (NCBI): domain Bacteria; kingdom Pseudomonadati; phylum Pseudomonadota; class Gammaproteobacteria; order Vibrionales; family Vibrionaceae; genus Vibrio; species Vibrio sp. 10N.286.46.A8. Next base: position 65,013 of record NZ_JBFRLX010000009.1, on the reverse strand, counting down.
TCTGGCGTGGTGATCAAGGCTACTTGAAAGAGTTTGCGACTCGCTTAATGGGCTCTCGTGACATCTACAGTGCCGCACACTGGCCGTACAAATTAACCGTCAACTACATCACTTATCATGACGGTTTCACCATGCAAGATCTTGTTTCTTATAAACATAAACACAATGAAGAAAATGGTGAGAGCAACCGCGATGGACACGGTGATAATCGCTCTGAAAACTATGGTGTTGAAGGCAACACAGAAAACCTTTTGGTTATCGCAACACGCGAAAAGCAAAAGCGTAACTTCATGGCTAGCCTGTTATTTGCATTCGGTATTCCACATATTTTGACGGCCGATGTGTTATCTCATACTCAAAAGGGTAACAACAACGCGTACTGCCAAGACGGGGTCACCAGCTGGCTCAACTGGGAAGATTCCGAGCGTAAGACTTACTTCAAGGCTTGGTTATCTGAGATGATCTCCGCACGTCAGCAATACATGGTGCCGTTTATCAAAGCGTTCAGTGGCGATAAACGTAACTCTAACCGTATATTCTGGAGCCGTGTTGATGGCACACTCATGGAACATGATGATTGGAACCGTTTAAGCTCCGTAGCCTTGCATTTAGGCATCGGCAAAGATGGCGACGAGTTGATTTATCTGATCAACCAAACCAACGCTCCTGCTCGATTTTCTTTACCGAGTGACCGTCAGCAAGACTGGGTAACCATCTGTGATACCAACTTGCGAAACGTGAAACCGGGTCATGCCGAAGGTGAAATGCTGTTATCTCCCGTTTCAATGGCAATTTTGCACTATTCGCCAAACAAGACAGATTCGGTTTAGGTTAAAAGCCAAACCAGCTTAATAGAACACACGAAGCCATAGAAGCCAGTTATGTTTATGACTGGCTTTTTTATTAGCTGAACGTCACAAACTCAATTTTTTATATGGAACATTTTGCATTGATGTGATTACGAAAACTGTTTAGTATGGCCGTACTATAAAAATGAATCTATAACGTCTTTTGATATCATGGCTTTACCTAAAACATTAATTCGGCTTTTTAAACCATACATTATTTTATTAACTGGAGGGATGCTCTATCTTGCTGCAGCTCAACTTGAAAAAGTAGAAACGACGGCAAAAGAACAATCACTATCAAATATTCGTATCGCAAGTTCCATCATCAATTCCAACATCGAAGCCACATTCGGCAAACTCTATTTTTTGGAAACCAGTTTAAGCTTATCTACATCAGGCCCAGCCGGTGAACAAAAATTCAGGGACATCAGTGACAATATTCTTAAGAGAACACCTAACTTCTCCGATATTGTTCAATACCAGCCTCAATCCCAACAATATATTTCAACTCGTGGCCTGCCTCTTTCCAATGAGCAGATCGATGCCATCCAGTGGAATCCAATAGATAGTGTTGTAGAAGGTTTTTACATCTCTTCTATCTATCAAAAGCCCGATGGTCGTTGGGTTTTCGCGATCAAACACACGACGGAACAGTTGAACAAAGAAATATGGATTGAGTTTGACCTTTTGCATACCACACAAGGCCTGAGAGACTTAAAGACATTAGACCGTGGCTATGTATTTGTGGTTGATAGAGCAACCGAACGATTGGTTTTCCATCCTGATCCGAAACGCATTGGCTCCAAATCCATCAGCTATCATGCAGGCATCAGCCACCAGCTCTCGCAAGGTGAGACCGTCGGCCAACACGAATACTACTATCAAGATAATTTCAAAATAACGGTATTTGATGCTGACAACAGCTTAAACTGGGTATTCGTCTCGGGCACTGATCGCCACGACATACTCACCAGCTCACACCAATTTACGCTAACTGGCGTGGTACTCGGGTCACTGCTTCTATTATGGATTGGCGCACACTACCTGGCTCACCGCTTGAACATGTCGTTATCTCAACTGAATAAAGTTGATGATCTCGCCAGCTTTAAACGAGAGTTAAAAGCCATATTCAATAGCTTTACCTATCAAAAAGGCATTCAATTCTGCCTTTATCAAGCAGAGAGCCATTCATTCAGTACTATCGATTATCATGGAAACAAATCAACGCTACATACTGACAAAGCCCTTGCTGAGCGATTTGCTCCCGAGACCATGGCTTATCGAAGCAGCAAATACGCAGATCCATTGGCACGTAAACTCAAAATACTCCAACGCCACTACTGTATCCCTTTGCACTCTCGTAACCAGCTAATCGCGGTGATTTACGTCAATGCGCCCTTGCCGATCAGTCAAAGTATTTTACGTATGATCAAAGATTACACGGAAGTCTCGTTGTCTAACTTACTGCTCCACCATCAATTGAGCAGTAAAGATCTCATGACTCAGTTAGACAACAAAAGTAGTTTTAACATCGCGATCGACAACTACGCATGCGAACCCGATACCTATGTAGCTCTGCTCGATATCGATAACTTTGACCACGTAAATCGAGCTTACGGTGAAGCGATTGGCGACAAGATGATAAAGCTCGCCGCAGAAGCGATGCGTTCTTACTTCCCTAAGCCAAAAGGGCTTTGCCTTGCTCGAGTTGGGGATAAGGAGTTCGCCGTTTTATTCAAAGCGAATGATGCGAAGGATGCCAAGCACCAATTGGAACAATGTCGAGTCAGCATCGCCGAGAAAACCATAGTCACTCCGGATATCACATTGTCACTCAGTATCAGCGTCGGGTTTTCGCAAATAGACGGCGAAACAGACTCTACTTTAGCCCTTGCGGAACAAGCAAAGCTTATCGCACTACAACTTGGAAAGAATCGAGTAGAAGGTCACATTAGAGGCGTAGCCAAAGCGTCGTAGACATTAGCTAACACGCTCGTATCACACCGATTGGTACGATACCGATAACAAAAAAGCACCTAGGATTAATCCCCTAGGTGCTTTTGTTTTTATGGAAAGTCATTACAATGCGCGTTCGATACAACAATACCCTTTTTTAACGATACGAGCCTTATGAAGCTAAGTAACCGACTGCAAACTCTCCACTCCCTTGTCAGTAATGACTACCAACATATTTGGGACTGTTGTTGTGATCACGGCTTCTTGGGTGTTCAACTATTATCTGACCACAAAGCACCGCAGATTCATTTTGTCGATATCGTCCCTTCTCTGATGAATGAACTAGAAGGCAAACTAACTCGTTACTTTCCCCAAGGTGAAACCGCAAAACAAAAGGTTACCAGCCAATGGCAAGTCTACTGCTTGGATGTCGCAGCGATTCCATTGGAAAAGCACACAGGCAGACATCTGGTCATTATTGCGGGTGTGGGAGGCGATCTAACACAAAAGCTCGTCGACGATATTCATTGCAAGCATCCAGACAAAGCGATCGATTTTTTGCTTTGCCCGGTTCATCAGCAGTTCGAGCTAAGAAATCATTTAAAGGCGCTCAATTTCGGCCTAATTGATGAAGTGTTAATTGAAGAGAACCGTCGTTACTACGAGATTTTATTGGTCAGCAATAACCAAGGTGAAAGCGACAAAAATCTAGATGATAACGGCAATAACCAAACGGTAACTGAGATATCAAACGTCGGCGACAAGATCTGGACTCCGAACTGTGAACAACAGAAGCAAGTATCACAGCAATACAAAGCCAAAACATTGCAGCACTACTTGCGCATCCATCAAGGACAAGAGAAGCAAGGCAAAACCAGTCAGGTTAAGCACATCATTGAAGCTTACCAAGCGATTTAACTTCCTCACTCTTTGACCATCCTTGTTTTAGCGCTTTAAAACATAGTGAGCACTGACTGCACTGTTTGAGTAGACAAAGCCCAATCAATAGAAAAGCCGACAGTTCAATGAACTATCGGCTTTTTTGATGCTATCGATTTGGTATGAGCTTACTGTTCTTGTTTCTTATAAGCCACATCAGGTTCATCAGTCGTTTCAACCTCACAGGGCGTATCAACCCCATAAACCGTATCAAGATAGTCGTCTTTCTCTTTCCACGTACTATTCAACCAACTGTGGAAACGACGTTTAAACGCTTTATCTTCAAAATAATTGCCGTTCACGTTCTCATCCATTGGGTGCAGTTTAATACGCACCACCACCTTGGTCATTTTACCCTTCAGCATGTCTTCAAATGGAGAAGCCTGATTTTCTGGATAAGCCAAAGTGACATCTACAATACCATCCAAGATTGGGCCCATTGCCGATAGAGCAAACGCCACACCACCTGTTTTCGGTTTAAGTAGATGTCGATAAGGTGTTTTCGCTGTCGCCAGTTTCTCGTGGTTTGCACGAGTCCCTTCCACAAAATTAACCAAGGTTGTCGGTGCCCATTTGAACTTAGTACATGCCTTATTAATTGCATCAAAGTCATCATTGCGACGCTCAGGGTTACGAATCAAAAACTCACGTGAGTGACGTCTCATGAAAGGCATATCCAAGCCCCAACAAGCCAAACCAACAAAAGGAACGTACAGCAATTCATGCTTAAGGAAGAACTTAGTCATTGGCATCTTGTCTTTCAAGATCGAAGACAAGATCACGATATCCGCCCAACTGAGGTGATTCGACATCATCAAGTACCATTGCTTAGTCGAGATGTCTTCCCCGCCCTCAACTTGCCACTCGATATCGTTATTCACATTCAACATCCAAAGATTGAGCGAAGCCCAACACCAAAATGTGAAATTCGCTAAACGAGTACATGACTTTTGAACAATAGAGATTGGAAGAATCAGTTTGATGAGGCCAAAGAAGCTCACGGTAAACGCAGTCATTGCGGTATTGATAGTCACGAACAATACGTTCAAGGCCATACGAAGATTATCAAGCATAAAACACGGCTATATTGAGATCGAAAGCCGCCATTATACTCATCTATAAAATATTCTCTTTAGTTATTGGTGAATACATTAAGGGTCAAACCACGGAACTAATTTTGGTCTGTGCCCATAGGGCAACTCATCGTTCTTAATCACAAGGAATCACATCAAAAAACAACAAAGATGTCATTTAGACACAGCGGTACAAAGTCTATTTGACATCATTCAAGTTAATTTTTACCTAACAACCAGTATTGATAAGCATTCTCACTAATGGCATGGTACATGCAACTCCAAAGTGTAAATAGTTGAGTATCCTTAATGAGATAACTTCTCTAAGTAAAGGTGATGATATGACAGATATTCCTCATGGTTTGGTAACTGGCAAAGTCTTACATAAAACACAATGGACAGATCAGCTGTTCTCACTGCAAGTCAGTGCGCCAATCTCGCCCTATCAAGCGGGACAGTTCACGAAACTTGGTTTACTTAACAACGAGGAGGAACTTGTCAGACGTGCTTATTCCATGGTGAATGCGCCAGAGCACGAACAAGGTCATCAACATCTGGAATTTTTGATTATTAAGGATCAGAACGGGCAGCTTTCACCTCAACTTCATGAGTTGAAGGTAGGCGATGACATATTTGTAGGCAAAGACCCAAGCGGCTTTATGACGCTAAATGAGATTCCAGAGATCGCCGAGGATCTATGGATGCTTTCAACCGGAACCGCCGTTGGGCCTTTTATCTCAATGCTCGAAAGCATGCAGATACAACAGCAAAACGGCTCTGAATCTGAAAAAATCACCTCGTTCAAAAACCTTGTACTGGTTCATGCCGTAAGAACAGAGCAAGACCTGACTTATCGAGACCGTATCGCTCAACTCGTTAATCACTTCCAAGGGAAACTACAATATGTGCCAATTATTTCTAGAGAATCAGTCACCGGAACTTTGCGCGGACGAATCCCAAGCTTGTTACTTGGAGGCGACCTTGAGCAAACCACGTCTGTCGCTTTCAATCAAACCCGCAGTTTTTTCTACCTTTGTGGCAATCCGCAAATGGTTCGCGACACAAGTGAAGCACTAACCAGCTTAGGTTTCGAGAAGCACTTACGCCGAAAACCCGGCCAATTCAGCAGTGAAAACTACTGGTAATCACAGTCACCAATTCCATCAAAGCTAAAGCTTATATTCAAAATACAGACAGATAAGAGGTTTTATATGAGTCATTTACGTATTCCGTCACACTGGAAAATTCAACGTTCAACGCCATTTTTCACCAAAGACAACATACCGGCTGCGCTTCTCAATCATCACAATACCGCTGAAGGCGTGTTCGGCCAGATTTGTGTAATGGAAGGCACGGTCACCTTCTACGGTTTTGCCGATGCGGAAGCGGCAGAACCAGAAAGTGTTATCACAATCGAAGCTGGGCAATTTGCCACAAGCCCACCTCAATATTGGCATCGAGTAGAGCTGAGTGACGACGCGCAATTCAACATTAACTTCTGGTCAGAAAAAGAGACCAAGAAGATGTTCAACACCCGAAAGTAAGATCCATTCAATATTGATGAACTTATAAGCAAGCTACTTCGTAGTGTGATTTCCGATGTTCAAAAAGTGAAGACAACAGACCAAATAACCATAGTAATTACAATGACTAATGGTGATAGACAAGAGAAAAAAACTCTAGCACACTGAAGAGAGTTATTAGTTTTAGCCCAATTTTAGATTAATAAAACAGACGGGTTATTTATATTTTAGGTAAGAGAGGAAGCCATGCTCAACATTGCTTTTTTTAGCTCAAAATCATACGACGAAAAATCATTTGAACTTGCAAAAGGCGAACTCAACGCCGAGTTCCATTTTCATGATTTTCGACTCACTACAACAACAGCAAAAATGGCGCACGACAACGAAGTGGTTTGTGCGTTTGTAAACGACGACCTATCGCGAGACGTGCTAGAGATTCTAGCGAAAGGCGGCACTAAGCTGATTGCGATGCGCTGTGCAGGTTTTGATAAAGTTGACCTAGACGCAGCCAAAGAGTTTGGTCTGCAAGTGGTTCGCGTTCCTGCTTATTCACCAGAATCGGTAGCAGAACACACGGTCGGCATGATGATGTGTTTGAACCGTAAACTACACAAAGCATACCAACGTACTCGTGATGCGAACTTCTCTCTTGAGGGTTTGGTTGGCTTTAACTTCCACGGTAAAACTGTTGGTGTGATCGGCTCTGGCAAAATTGGGCTAGCAACCATGCGTATTCTGAAAGGTTTAGGCATGAACATCCTATGCTACGACCCGTACCCGAACCCATTGGCAAAAGAACTGGGCGCTAAATACGTTGAGCTCGACGAGCTTTACCAAGAATCTGACGTGATTTCTCTGCATTGCCCAATGAGCAAAGAGAACTACCACCTGTTGGATGCAACGGCATTTGAGAAAATGAAAGATGGCGTGATGATCGTCAACACCAGCCGTGGTGAACTACTGGATTCAACCGCAGCAATCGAAGCGTTGAAACAAAGCAAGATTGGCGCGCTTGGCCTTGATGTCTACGACAACGAGAAAGAGTTGTTCTTCCAAGACAAATCTAACGATGTGATTGTGGATGACGTATTCCGTCGCTTATCTGCTTGTCACAACGTATTGTTCACAGGTCACCAAGCCTTCCTGACTAAAGATGCTCTGTTCAACATTGCCAATACAACGCTCACCAGTGTTGATGCCTTTTTTACAGGTAACACCAGCGGCAACGAACTGGTTTAACAACAACTTGAGTTAATAGCAGACTGAGTTAGTAATAGACTCAATCTAGAAATAGAAAGCCACGCTAGTCCTAAGTGAACAGCGTGGCTTCTCGTTTATCCCGCATTCAAAAACAGTTCTAAACGCAGAAATGACAATCTTCGGTATCTAAGCCATAGACACCGTTTCTAATGGCAAGGTGCTCTTCCCCTGCTTTCACACCCATCTCATAACCTGCATTCAAGACCGTTTGATCCATTGTCAAACGCTTCACTGCAAACGCTTCTGGTGGCGCAATCACCTTGATGGTCGCATCTTTTGGAGGGTTACGAATGAACTCCAAAGACTGGTTATAGTTTTCGGCACGCACCGCCATCGACTCTGCAATATTCGGGAATTTCTTTAGCAGCTTTTTCAGCATCCACTGATACTTCTGCGGCTTCATTCGGTAGCTTAATGGGTGAGAAAGAATCACGGTAATGTCTCGTGCACCACGACGATAGGCTTCGCGAACCGGAATAGAGTCGGCTACACCACCATCGGTATAGCAACCACCAGAGAAGCACGGTGTTTCACGGTAAGCGATAGGTAACGCGGTGGTTGCTTCAACCACGTTAGAAAGGTTTTCAGGCTTGATATGATAGTAATCGGCACTGCCAGTATCGACGTTAGTTACAGCAGCAATTAAAGGAACACTTGAGAACAGCTGACCGCAATCGAGTGGGTAACGTTGGTTAGATTCATCCCACAGCCACTTAACGTCGACCAAGTTACCACCCTTGGCAAAACGAGTCGGGTTGAAGAAGGTTTTATCGGTCGCCATAGTAGTAATCACGTTGTAACTACGCTTCGGAGCTTGAGATAAGTAACCAACAAGGTTCGACACACCCGCAGATACGCCAATAGCAAAATCATAAGGACGGAAATCGTCTTGCATAAAAGCGTCCAATACTCCTGCTGCGAAGATGCCTCTCATTGCCCCACCTTCAACGATTAATGCGCTCTTACTCATCTCAAACTCTTCTACTTTATAAACTGATTGCCGTAGGATAATCCGTTACCCTAACTAAATATAATGGGATGAGTTTATTAATTTGATAGGCAAAAACTATCAATAGAAATGGTGCTAATTTTCAAGTAATTGGTACGACTTACATGACTCACCTAATACACAGCATGATCAAAAAAGGCCGTTGAGTGATTCACTCAACGGCCTTTCATTTAACTAATCAAACTTATTGATTACGACTTAAATTCGCTTACATCGATTTCAAGTAGCTTACCAATGCCTTCTCCGTAAGCAGGGTCGGCTTTGTAACAGTGTCTTAAGTGACGCAGCTGAATCTCTTTAGGCACGCCGCCTAGGTTACGAGCAGTGTTATCAAACAGAATCGCTTGTTTCTCTGGCGTCATCAGGCGGAACAAGTCACCCGGTTGCGAGAAGTAATCTTCATCTTCGCGGTGATCCCAATGCGCTGCAGCACCATCTAGGTTCAATGCTGGCTCTGCAAAGTCTGGCTGCTCTGCCCATTGGCCTTCGTTGTTTGGCTCATAGCCAAGTGTGCTACCAAAGTTACCATCAACACGCATCGCACCATCACGGTGGTAGCTGTGGACAGGGCAACGAGGTGCGTTTACTGGGATATGCTGATGGTTAACACCCAAACGGTAGCGCTGTGCATCACCGTAAGCAAACAGACGGCCTTGTAACATCTTGTCTGGTGAGAAGCTGATACCCGGAACCACGTTTGCCGGGTTGAATGCAGACTGCTCAACTTCAGCGAAGAAGTTTTGTGGGTTACGGTTCAATTCAAACTCACCCACCTCAATTAATGGGTAATCTGCGTGTGGCCAGATCTTAGTCAGATCGAACGGGTTGTATGGCACTTTCGCTGCGTCCGCTTCTGGCATCACTTGAACTTTCAGTGTCCATTTAGGGAAGTCTTGATTATCAATGCTGTCTAGCAGATCACGTTGATGACTTTCGCGGTCATCGCCGATCACTTGTGCCGCTTCTGCATCAGACAAGTTCTTAATACCTTGCTGAGATTTGAAGTGGAACTTAACCCAGAAACGTTCGTTGTCTGCATTAATAAAGCTGAATGTATGGCTACCAAAACCATGCATATGACGGTAAGTCGCAGGAATACCACGGTCACTCATTACGATGGTGATTTGGTGAAGCGCTTCAGGTAGAGAGGTCCAGAAATCCCAGTTGTTTTTCGCACTGCGCATGTTGGTGCGCGGGTCACGCTTAACCGCATGGTTTAGATCTGGGAACTTGAGAGGATCACGAAGGAAGAATACTGGCGTGTTGTTACCCACCATGTCCCAGTTACCTTCTTCAGTATAAAACTTCAATGCAAAGCCACGGATATCACGCTCAGCATCGGCAGCGCCACGCTCACCGGCAACCGTTGTAAAACGTGCAAACAGGTCGGTCTTTTTGCCTATTTCAGAAAACAGTTTTGCCTTGGTGTATTTGGTAATGTCATGCGTAACAGTAAATGTACCGTAAGCGCCTGAACCTTTCGCGTGCATACGACGCTCTGGAATGACTTCGCGGTCAAAATGCGCCATCTTTTCTAAAAACCAAACATCTTGAAGAAGTTGAGGACCGCGCTTACCCGCAGTTTGAACATTCTGGTTATGAGCAACAGGACAACCCGCAGCTGTAGTTAGTTTTTTACTCATGATCTATTCCTTAAGGTCCAAAGGTGCAGCAATAGTGAGTGCACCTTGATATTTATACTGGCTTCCTTTCAAAAGCCCCTAAAATATTATGGATATAGAATAGACCTCTAATGGTATAAAATATAATCGTTTCTATTTATCGTTGCTATCTATAAAACCTATCGAACCATGATGTTAAGTAACCAATTGTCAAACCTCACTTTATTTCAAGATCGCATGGCCTACTTTCAGAGTCGCAGCGATATTTCTCGCCGTTCTGGTAAGGTTTAGTTCGGCTTCTAGCAGAACTTGGTCAAGTGACTGAGGAGAACGAACCGTACCAAACAAGCTGTTCATTTCACCATAAAGTGCTTCTACTTCTGTTCCCAGTGAGCCAGCAATGCCTATGATCGGAATGCCTTGTAAGCTCGCTCGTTTAGCAATACCATAAGGCGTTTTCCCTTGCAGAGTTTGGTTGTCCATCTGCCCTTCGCCAGTAATCACCAAGTCGGCACCTTTCAATAGATCATCAGCTTGCAAAACATCGAGCACCATCTCAATGCCGGGTTTAATTTGGATATTGAATAACAAACCAAGCCCCATCGGCGTGCCACCAGCTGCGCCATAACCCACGCGCTTGTAAACAGGCTCATCGCCACCGGCATAACCTTGCGTTTCTGCAACTTGAGCAAAATTCTCAAGCGCCTTATCAAGCATTAAGACTTGTTCAGGTGTCCCTCCTTTTTGCGGACCAAATATATAGCTGGCACCGTTATCACCACACAATGGATTATCCACATCGCACGCCACAATCAACTCAATATCGGAGCAACGAGAATCGACGCCTGTAAGATCAATTGAAGCCAAATCCGCTAGCACAGCGCCACCTCGGCTGAGCTCTTGCCCTGCACGATCAAGCAATGTACCACCTAACGCTTGTACAATGCCTGCACCACCATCATTGGTCGCACTGCCACCCAATCCAAGAATGATGGTTTGAGCACCCTGCTCTATCGCTTCTAATATCAGCTGTCCGGTACCAAAAGAAGAAGCAACCAAAGGATCGCGCTGTTCTGGTGTCAGCAAGTCTAAACCAGACGCAGCAGCTATCTCTATCAAAGCCGTTCTCTTGGAGCTCTGAACTGACGGTTCTAACATCGCCCATTCAGCACTAATCAATGTTCCCAATGGCCCTTGAACTTTATTTGTTCGCTTTTGTCCGGCTAAACCTTGTAGCAATACATCTACCGTACCTTCGCCACCATCGGCCAGAGGTAAAGTCACATAGTCAGCGTCAGGAAAGATTTCACGAAAGCCCTTTTCAATACACGCCGCCACCGATACCGCCGATAAAGATTCTTTAAACGAGTCTGGTGCAATAACAATTTTCATAGAAGCTGGCTCCAATACTTCACAAATATCTACCAAGCAATAGTACAAAAACAACAAAACCACTATATAGAAGACGGGTCAACTGTGCGTACTTCCCTCTCCGAATTTGACCAACACCTCAGATTTCACCGCCACTATTTTATATTCAGTAAAGTTACGGTTGGTTAATAACCCATCTTTTGACAAGTTTAATCCCGCCAAATTGTCGAATTTCACCTCAATTAGTCGTAGAAACCAGATCCTGAACACGCTTTTTGTTTCGCATTGCGGAATCTTTAAATCTTTTTGTTCCACTTTTTAACCAGTTAACAGTTATTAGAGAAAAACTTAATAAGGAAATATTTCGTAACTTTGCTCACAGAATTTTTTCGGAATAAAAACAATAATTGATTCCGTATTATGGAATTCAAATTATCGGAGAACACAGATGCCTTTAGTATCAACAGAAAAACTACAACAAGAATACGAACGAATCCTTTTAGCTCGCGACATGAAGCCAGAGATGGCAACCAAGCTTGCGGCTGGTTTTGTTGAGATGGCAAACGAAGGCACTTACTCACATGGCATCAACCGTTTTCCAGTATTCATTGACCAAGTAGATAAAAGTCAAATCAAACTCAATGCGGAACCAGAATGCGTTAACAGCATGGGTGCACTCGAGCAATGGGATTGTAACTACGGTCCTGGCGTTCTTAACGGTCTTATCTGTGCAGAACGTGCCATGGAATTGGCTCGTGACTACGGCATTGGCATGGTCGGTATGCGTAATTCTAACCACTGGATGCGTGGCGGTGCTTACGTATTGAAAATGGCTCGCGAAGGTTTTGCAGGAATTGCATCAACCAACTCAATCGCAGTGATGCCAGCATGGGGTGGTAAAGATCACCGTGTTGGTTCAAACCCTCTCATCATGGCGGTTGCGGGCGATCCACCGGTGGTTGTTGACTGTTCAATGAGCCAATTTTCTTACGGCCAACTACAAAACTTCGTGCTTGCTGACAAAGAACTACCTGTTGTTGGTGGCTTTGACAACGAAGGTGAACTCACTAAAGACCCGCATGTACTGTGGGAAAACAAACGCCTACTTCCAATGGGTTTCTGGAAAGGTTCATCAATGGCAATCGTACTTGACATGATGCTAACGGCAATCACTGGCGGCCACTCAGTACCAGCGCTGACTGAAGATATGGGTGGTGAGTTTGGTGTATCTCAATTCCTTATCGCTATCGACTTAAGCAAGACAATGGATCAAAGCACTTACGCACAAGAGATGAAGCGCATCCGCGATTACGTGCTTGAGTCAGAGCCTGCAGAAACGGGTTCAGTGATGATTGCTGGTTCTGAAATTGAAAACTTCATTAAGAAACACGAAGCAGCTGGCGGCATTGAAATTAACGATGGAATTTGGGAACAAATTACGTCTCTGTAATTAGCCAAAGGTAGGGAAAGCGTTATGCAAAGTGTATTAAAGAGTATTTGGAAAAGTATCGATGTCATCATGGCGGTCATTCTGACCTGTATGGTTGTGCTCGTATTTACTAACGTAGTTTTACGTTATGGCTTTTCTTCTGGTCTTCGTCCCTCTGTAGAACTATCTCGCCTTGGTCTTGTATGGGTTGTCATGCTCGGTGCCGCCGTTGTGCTGCGCCGAGGTGAACACCTCGCTGTTGCAGAGTTTTCTGAACGACTCTTCCCAAAAGCAGTACCCGTACTAAGACGTATCTGCTGGGTAATAGTACTGATTTCTGTCGGCATGCTTTACGTCGGTTCATACCGTCAAATGATGTCTAACTGGTCAGATATTTCTCAGCTTACAGGGCTTCCTTCAGCATTATTTTACTTAGCCGGTGTGGTGTCAGGTTTGTTAATGGGCGTGATTGCCTTTATGCGAATCTTCAAGCCCGACTGGCAGCTAGATAGCTTAGATGAGGAGAAAGAATAATGACGTTAGCCATTTTCTTATCGGTATTGATTGTCTCAATCTTACTTGGTCTTCCTGTTGCGTTTGCACTGTTATTGTCTTCAATGGCGCTGATGCTTCACATGGACTTCTTTAGTGCAGACATTCTTGCGCAGTCTTTAATTAATGGTGTCGACAGCTTCACTCTGCTTGCCATTCCATTCTTCCTCATTGCGGGTGAAGTAATGGCATCGGGTGGTTTGTCGCAGCGTATTGTTCGCCTAGCAACCACTTACGTGGGACACCGTCAAGGTGGCTTAGGTTACGTTGCAATCATGACTTCGGTACTGCTTGCTGGTCTCTCTGGCTCAGCTGTAGCTGATGCAGCAGCCTTGGTCAGTATTCTTTACCCAATGATGAAAGCCGCGAAATACCCAGAAGCACCTTCAATGGGCTTACTTGCTTCAGGCGGTATCATCGCACCCGTTATTCCACCTTCAATCCCTCTGATCCTTGTAGGTGTTGCTGGCGGTATCTCGATCAAAAACCTGTTCCTAGGCGGCATCGTTCCTGGCCTGTTAATGGGTATGACATTGATGTTTGTGTGGCGCTGGACGGTTCGTAAAGAAAACTTAGAAACGTCTGAACGTGCAACAAAGGCTGAAAAACGCGCGGCACTTAAAGATGGCGTATGGGCATTGATGTTACCAGTCATCATCATTGTCGGTATTCGCTTTGGTATTTTTACACCGACAGAAGCCGCTGTAGTCGCCGCCACTTACGCTATTTTCATCTCAACGTTTGTTTATAAAGAACTCACTATTAAGAAGTTCTACCACATCGTACTCAACGCAGGTCGCTCGACCGCAATGGTTATGTTCTTGGTGGGTTGTGCAATGGTTGCAGCGTGGTTAATTACTGTTGCTCAGCTTCCTCAACAACTCGCAGAAATGTTAGGTCCACTGGTGGATAGCCCACGCCTATTAATGGCAGTAATTATGTTGCTCGTACTTTGTGTCGGCATGGTTATGGACTTGAGCCCAACGATTCTAATCCTTGTACCCCTTTTAATGCCTGTCATCAAGATGGCTGGGATTGACCCAACGTACTTCGGCCTACTGTTCGTTATCAACTGTTCAATTGGCTTGATTACGCCTCCTGTAGGCACCGTACTAAACGTAGTGTGTGGTGTAGCGAGAGTACCAATGTCGACTGCAGTGAAAGGTGTATTGCCCTTCATCGCGGCTTACATGGCTCTGCTCACACTGTTTGTCATCTTCCCAAGCATTATCACTGTGCCAATGTCGTTTGTCATTGGTTAATCCTCGACGGAGAAAATAATAATGAAAACCCTACTAAAACTTACTCTACTCGCTTCGACTATCGCAATGAGCTCTAGCGCTTTTGCCGCTACAACTCTAAAACTGGCGCACGCTGCACCAGAGTCGGATTTGCAACAAGACCTATCTTTGTTCTTTAAGAAAGAAGTAGAAGCTCGTTCAAACGGCGAAATCAAAGTAAACATCTACCCACAAGGTCAATTGGGCAGTGATAAGCAAATGATCGATGGTTCACGTGCTGGCATCGTCGATTTAGCGATGGTTGGCTTGAACAACTACAACGGCCTAATGCCTGAATCAGCGGCCTTCACTCTGCCGTTCATGTTCCCAGATCGTCAAACAGCATACAAAGTACTGGACGGCGAGCCGGGTAAAGAAGTGTTAGCGAACTTTGAAAAATTCGGTCTTAAAGGTCTTGGTTTCCCTGAAAATGGTTACCGCAACATGACCAACAACGAAAAACCTATTCGTGTTCCTTCAGATGTTGAAGGCCTACAAATGCGTGTGAATGGCTCGAAAGCGCTAAACGACATGTTCAATGAGCTCGGTGCTAACCCGCAGCAGCTTCCAGTATCTGAACTTTATACTGCACTTGAAACAGGCGTTGTTGACTCTCAAGACCACCCAATTTCTGTAACGCTATCTTTCAAGTTTGACGAAGTACAAAAATACCTAAGCCTTACACAACACGCTTACTCACCACTAGTTTTAACAATGAACCTACGTAAGTTCGACAAGCTAACGGAAGACGAGCAAAAAATCATTGAAGAAGTCTCTGCTGAAGCGGTTGCAATGCAACGTAAGCTAAGCATTGAAAAAGAAGACAAGATGATTGCTCAACTAGAAGCGAACGGAATGCAAGTAAACCGTGACGTTGATGGTGCTGCTTTCCAACAAGCTATCCAGCCTGTTTGGAGCGCTTACATCGAGAAAAATGGCGATGTGATGATCAACAAGATCAAACTAGCAGCTAAGTAACGTAATTGAGTGCGATTGCCTAGTCCTCTTTTTTAGCTAGGGAATTTAGCTAGGCAATCCGCTCGTCATTCACTCAATACAACATGGGCAAACACAATGTCTCAAGAACAAAAAACATACCAAGAATTAAAAGAACGCGTGTTCGCAGCAAACTTGCAACTTCCTAAATATGGCTTAGTGACTTTCACTTGGGGCAATGTCTCTGAAATCGACCGCGAACGTGGCGTGATTGCAATAAAACCGTCAGGTGTTGAATACGATGTAATGACGGCAGATGACATCGTTGTTCTCGATTTAGAAGGCAACCGCCTTGAAGGCAAGCTGAACCCTTCAAGCGACACGGCTACGCACATTGAGCTTTACAAAGCCTTCCCAACCATTGGCGGCATCGTTCACACACACTCTCGTAATGCAACAATCTGGGCACAAGCCGGGCGAGACATTCCAGCGCTTGGAACCACACACGCCGATTACTTCTACGGTGATGTGCCTTGTACTCGCCTACTAACAAAAGCTGAGATTGAGTCAGATTACGAGAAAAACACAGGCTTGGTGATCATCGAAGAATTCAACCAACGTGATATCGACCCGCAAGCAATGCCAGGTGTCATCATCGCAGGCCACGCACCATTTACATGGGGCAAGGATGGTTCAGATGCAGTGCACAATGCAGTGGTAATGGAAGAGATTGCTGCCATGGCAACAGCCACTCGCGCTATCAGTCCAGAAGTAGCGATTCAACCTGAGCTGCTAGATAAACACTACAACCGTAAACACGGCAAGAACTCATACTACGGACAGAAGTAAGGCCTCGCACATGCATAAGTCATCACCGCATAAGTCCTATAAACATAAATTGGATAAGCACAAGCTATTGGCGTTAGATCTCGATGGGACGGTGCTCAACTCGCAGCACACGATTAGCCAAGAGTTAGTCGAAGCCATCAAGCAAGTCGCTCAACACACTCATGTGGTTATCGTTACGGGTCGCCATCATGTCGCGGCAAAACCTTATTACGATCAGCTTGGTTTATCGACGCCAATAATTTGTTGCAATGGCACTTACATCTTTGATTACCAGAACGATACGGTCATTCAAGAAAACGCAATCGACAAAGAAATTGCGGCTGAGTTTATCACCCTATCTCAAGCTCATGATCTGAAAATGGTGATGTATGTGCGTGATGCAATGCTCTACTCGAGAGCACGCCCTATTGAATACATGGAAGCGCTACTGACGTGGTCTCAAACCTTTCCAGAAAGCCAACGACCAAACATTCAAAAGGTCGACGACTTCCAACATGAAGCACAAATTTCAGAGTATGTGTGGAAGTTTGTCGTTGAAGGTGAAGTAAACACATTCGCAGAGATTCCTTTTGTGAAAGAGAACTTCAACGGCGAGCGATCTTGGATTGATCGCGTCGATTTCGCAGCAACAGGTAATAGCAAAGGTAATGCCTTGACTCGCTACATTGAGCCGCTCGGTATCAGCCTAGAACAATGTGTCGCGATTGGTGATAACCACAATGACATTTCGATGCTAAAAGCAGCAGGACTTGGCATCGCAATGCAAAACGCAGATGACACCGTAAAAAGCTCAGCTAACCTGATCACGCCTAAAAACAATGATGATAAGACAGGGTTAGCGACGCTTTTACAAGACCTATTTAATGCCCATTAATTTAAAGCATTGGCTTTATTAAGCTATTTATATTTAAAGAGAATTCTTATGTTAGTCGGAAATACTCAACCTACGCAGATCAGCAAGTCGTACCCTGTCGTTATTCAAAACGTGCTTGAGTACTTGAACAGTCTCGACCAAGAAAAACTCGCATTAGGTCGCCATGAACTCCCTGATTTTGATTCAAAACAGGCATGGTTTGTTGTATTGGAATATGACAAAGAGCCTCTAGGAAACTTCCAACCTGAAGTCCATAAATACCATTCTGACTTGCAGATCATTCTCGAAGGTTCTGAAGTAATGGCATGGGCTATAGACACTGGCGAACACAGCAACGCACAACCTTATAACCAAGAACGTGACCTTCAGTTTTACGAATACCCGGGGGTTGAGCTCAGCTTCATTCATGCAAAACGCAATCAATTTTATTTATTCACGCCAAATATCGTGCATATCACCAATATTGAAAATGATGACAGCCAACCGGTAAGAAAACTGGTGGTGAAGATTCACAACGATTTACTGGAAGCCAAATAATGAATTACTACATTGGAATTGATTCTGGCGGCACTTTTATGAAAGCCGCGTTGTTTAACGCAAAAGGTGAACAACAAGGTCTTGCCCGCGTATCGGCGAGCGTCATCAACGAAAAACAAGGTTGGGTAGAACGCGACCTAAACGCACTATGGGGTAACGCTGTCGATGTCATTAAGCAGCTTTTAGAGACCACAAAAGTAGAACCGACCTCTATCAAAGGCTTGAGCATTTCAGCCCAAGGCAAAGGCGTTTACCTTCTTGATAAAGAGGGACAAAACCTCGGCCACGGCATTATGTCTTCTGACTCGCGTTCACTGCCTATCGTTAAAGAGTGGCTAGAACAGGGTAAAGCACAAGAGATCTATCCAACCACACTGCAAACACTGTGGACAGGTCATCCTGTATCGATTATTCGCTGGATCAAAGAGAACGATGCCGAACGATACAACAACATTGGCGCAGTGATGATGTCTCACGACTACCTTCGATATCGCTTAACGGGCGAAGTCGCAGCAGAACTGACCAATATTTCAGAAAGTAATTTTTTCAACTCCATCACCGGTGAGTATGACAAAGCACTTTTGGAAACCTTTGGCATCGAAGAAATTTGGGATGCGCTACCACCCGTTGTAAAACCTCAGCAACAAGCAGGGAAAATCACGGCGGCCGTTGCCAATGAAACCGGACTAGCAATAGGTACGCCGGTGTTCGGCGGGTTATTTGATGTGGTATCAACAGCGATCTGTTCTGGAATCAACTCTGCTGAAGATACTCTGAATTACGTAATGGGCACATGGGCGGTCACGTCTGGCATATCAAAGCAAGTAACGCAAGAAAGCCACAACTTTGTTTACGGCCATTACGCCGTCGAGAACGAATACATCATTCACGAAGCGAGCCCGACTTCCGCGGGTAACTATGAATGGTTCGCCGACTACCTTGGTGAAAATGGCGAGCTTAACCACCAGCAAAATCAAGCGTTAGTCGAAGCATTAGATCCGGCATCAAGCAGTATCTACTTTGTGCCATTCCTTTACGGTTCAAACCAAGGGCTTGGCCTAAAGTCAGGCTTCTATGGTCTGCAATCGCACCATACTAAAGGGCACCTAATTCAAGCCATTTGGGAAGGTATTTTATTCTGTCACAACATTCACCTAGAACGTATGCGTCAGCGCTTTCCAAAAGCCAACATACTAAAAGTGACAGGCGGCCCTGCATCTAGCCCTGTATGGATGCAAATGCTGGCTGACCTTACCGGCATGACCGTTGAAATATCAGACGTGGATGAAACCGGCTCATTAGGTGCCGCAATGATGGCAATGGTCGGCGCAGGTGAGTTCGCTTTATTAGAAGAATGTACTCAAGCCATCACTAATTCTACGTCACGTGTCGAGCCGAATCCTGAACACTACGACATATACCAAAAGAAATATAAGCACTATCAAAGACTGGTGCAGTTGTTTAAACAATTTGAGGATGAAATAGATGTCTAGCACTGTATTAAAACCATCTAAACCACTGCTACAAATGGCTCTTGATGCCACAGATATCGACACGGCATTAGCCTCAATAGAGCATGTTGCAGATAAGTTAGATGTGATTGAAATCGGGACGATTTTAGCCTTCGCCCACGGCGTAGATAGCGTAAGAATCCTACGAGAAAAATACCCAAATCACGTCATTGTCTGTGACATGAAAATCACCGATGCCAGCGCCATTTTAACGCGTCTAGCGATGGGTGCCGGCGCTAACTGGGTAACAGTAAGTGCAGCAGCACACATCGAAACTATTCGTTCAGCGAAAAAAGTAACGGATGAATTCGACGGCCAAGTGCAAATTGAGCTGTATGGACACTGGACAATGGAAGATGCGCAAGCTTGGGTCGACATGGGCATTAAACAAGCAATTTATCACCGTTCTCGTGATGCGGAACTTGCTGGTGTGAGCTGGACCGAAGAAGATTTGATAAAAATGCAGAAATTATCGGATATTGGAATTGAACTATCCATTACTGGTGGTATTGTTCCTGACGATCTGCATTTGTTTAAGAATCTGTCTGCGAAATCGTTTATTGCTGGCCGAGCGTTAGCTGGTAGCAATGGACGTGACATCGCAGAAAACTTCCATACTGAAATAGGTAAACACTGGTAGCACATATATGAGTGAGCAAATTAAATCGTTGTCTAAAGCACTGACCGTATTGGAATTCCTTGGGAATTATCCTAATGGCGTTTCGTTACAAAAAGTGTCTGAAGGGACTGGCTTCAACAAGTCATCAGTCCACCGTATTTTAGCAACATTTGAAGACTCTGGTTATGTTGCTCAAATGTGTTCAGGTAAAGAATATCGCTTAACAATGAAGTTGGTTCAGCTTGGACACGCTGCTATCAACTCTGATGTCACTGGCACCGTTAAGCCATACCTATCTGAGCTACTCGACGATGTGAATGAAACGGTTAACTTCCTTTCTTTTGATGCTGACAACATCATTTTTAAAGACAAGTTTGAACCCGTTAATTCTTCCTTTAGAACTCGAACCTACGTAGGGCTGCATTCTCCAATGTATTGCTCAGCGGCAGGAAAATGTTACTTAGCATTTAGCTCTGACAGCGTTCGAGAAACCTATTGGAAACGCAATGTCAGCACAATGAAGCCTTTAACTGAAAACACGATTCTCGACAAGTCTCAGTTTTTTGGTGTACTCGATAAAATTAAGAGCCGTGGTTATGCGCTCGATGATGAAGAGAACGAAGCGGGTATTTCTTGTGTTGCTGTCCCTATTTTTGACAAGAACAATTCTCCTGTATACGCGGTTAGTGTCTCTTCGCTTACGCCAAAAATGAAAGCACTTGGCTACGAAGAGATCGCTGGCAGAATTCAAGACATAACAACGCGTATAGAACAACAACTCTTTTAAGGAAAAAGAATGTTTGATTCTAAAAACAAATTCAGATTAGGTATTTACGAGAAAGCAATGCCGGCTTCTCTCACTTGGGAAGAGCGTTTTATTTATGCTAAAGACGCAGGTTTCGACTTTGTAGAAATTTCAGTGGATGAAACCGATGAGCGCCGCGCTCGTTTAGATTGGTCAGACGAAGAAATTTACGAGCTTCGCCGTCTATGTGAAAAGCACCAAATGCCTTTCCAATCAATGTGCCTAAGCGCACACCGTAAGTTTCCATTTGGCTCAATGGATGATGCTATTCGCACTGAATCGCTGATCATCATGGAAAAAGCGATTTCATTGGCTTATAAGCTTGGTATTCGCTGTATTCAAATGGCGGGCTACGATGTGTATTACGAACCGCAATCGGCTGAAACTCACGCTCGCTTCATTGAAGGCATGCAACAAGCCACCAAAATGGCAGAACGTGCAGGCATCATGTTAGGTGTAGAGATCATGGATACTCCGTACCTCAACTCATTAAGTAAGTTTGAAGTGCTCAAGCGCGAGATCCCATCACCTTACTTCATGGCTTACCCAGATGTCGGTAATATTTCTGGTTGGAACTACGACGTGTGTACCGAACTAAAGTTAAGCCGTGATCACCTAGTACAAGTGCACCTAAAAGATACACTGCGAGTTTCAGAAACCTGCAAAGGCCAGTTCCGAGATCTTGTTATAGGCGAAGGCCAAGTCGACTTCCCAGCTATTTTCAAAACACTCGCTGAAATTGATTACAGCGCGCCATTAGTGATTGAAATGTGGGCTCAAAATGACAACTGGTTCGAAGATATCAAACAAGCAAAAGCAACGTTGAAATCTATCGCTAACCAATCTGGCTTTGAACTGTAAGGAAACGACCATGACAATTTTTCGCACCGCTTTTTTTGAAGCCGATTTAACTGAAGAACAAAAGCAAGACTTCTACCAATACATGGAAAACGAAGTCGCGCCTATTATTCGCACATTTCCGAATAACCAAGGGCTAACGCTGAACAAGCCTGAGGCGATTGAAGCTGAAAGCCATAAAAACCTACTGCTTATGATGCAACACAGTTACGAGAACGAGTCAGCAATGGCTGCTGCTTTAGATTCTGAGCAACGAATCAAAAGTATGCATGCGACCAAAGTGATTATTGAGAAATACAACATTCATGTTCATCACATCAATTTTGTTCGTGATTAACAGCTTAATAGGCAATACATCGTAAAGTCTCAATCGAAAAGCAGAAGATCATCTTCTGCTTTTTTTATCGCTATCAATAAGGAATCACTATGAGAGTATTCCCGTTAAAAGATGCCCCACTGGTCTTACTGTCTCTGATCTTTTTTATCTGGGGTTTAATTACCGTTTCAAGTAATTCGCTAATTCCACATTACAAAGAAGCTTTCTCTCTCGATTATAAAATGGCGATGCTATTTCCCATGGCCTTTTTTATCACCCGAATTACGGTGTCGCTTCCAACGTCATTTGTCATGGCAAAAATTGGCTATAGAACTACGCTGAAGTTCTGCTTGATATGGTGCCTTCTGGGCTGTCTAGCCATGGCATATTTAGTGCGAGGAGAAGAGCTTGTTCCAACACTCATTGGGATCTTATTGATGGCCTCAGGTGTATCAGCAATTCAAGTTGTGAGTTCACCTTACGTATCACTACTCTCGACACCCGATAAGAGTGTTATACGTCAAAGTGTGGCAACGGCATCGAACTCTGTTGGCACTGTGCTTGGTCCGCTAGTGCTTACCGCTGTCATTCTCGTGGCTACAAGTTTTAACGTCGACAACACCGCCCATCAAGTTTCGTATCTGTTCTTATTCATCGCCCTGTTCTTTTTCGGCTTACTGGTATTTTTTAGCAAAATGACGCTTCCAGATATCAAACCAAAACAGATGACTGGCTTTTGGCGAGGGTTAAATCTTCTAATTAAAAATCAGCAGTTTATGAAATTAGCGTTGGTACTGTTGCTGTACATCGGTGTAGAGGTCAGTTTTGGTACTTTTACTATTGCGTATCTTGCCGACCAGCAATATGGCGACCTTGGTTTGGTCTTCGCAACACAGATCATCGCTCTTTATTGGGTATTAATGTTTGTTGGAAGAGTGTTATTCGCCAAGTTTGGAAACACTGTAAACAAGCACTATCTCTTCTCACTGTCTTGCGTTATTGCCGCTTTGATTAGTGCCGTTGCGGTCTATCAAAATTATGTTTGGATTGGCTATTTGATGCTTGTCGTAGGGCTATGTAATTCTGCGCTCTACCCTATCATTTACGCACAAGCGCTACATGCATCAGGTAAGCAAAACTCACAAGGAGCAGCAATTCTCATTATGTGTTCAATTGGAGGGGTTGTTTTACCATTCGTACAGGCGAGTTTGATTGATGAGCTTTCGCTGAGTACGAGTTACATTGCGCCCGCATTAGCGTATGTATTAATGATAGTTTTGTACTGGTCTAGTTTAAAACACCGTGTTTAAACTGTTGGTTTAGATAGGTAACTTGGTTTAGTCAATCACTTGATTCAGTAACTAAGTCGATGACTAAAAAGTCAGCCTGATTGGCCTAGAAGATAGAGAAAGTGAACTGGAGAAAGATAAGGAAATGAATTTGGTGCTTCTGACGTTAGTTTGAATCAGTGAGTGGCTAATCACCACCACTGATCACACTTAACGCGGGTTATTTTAGAAATTAAACCC
Source organism: Vibrio sp. 10N.286.46.A8 (assembly GCF_041470165.1). NCBI lineage: Bacteria > Pseudomonadati > Pseudomonadota > Gammaproteobacteria > Vibrionales > Vibrionaceae > Vibrio > Vibrio sp. 10N.286.46.A8. The sequence continues at coordinate 41,317 of NZ_JBFRLX010000009.1, read as the reverse complement.
AAGCAGAAGCAACAAGTAGGATAATTGCACCCATGATAACGGTAGACTTAGCAAAAAATAGAACTTCATTCATTACTGAAGGTTTTGCTAGTGATACGTTGTTTTCATTCGTGATTACTGTAGCGTTCATACTGTGTTCTCATCGTTATGTGATCTGAGGTCAATTTTGCGCCGTTATGTGACCAAAGTCAATAATAACTGTAGTTTTATTACACAATGAAAAAGCTATAACTGAAGAGAACTCCAACAACGCAACCTCCCTTACTCCACGGGATTTTTCATTAAATCAACATCTATTAGATACAAAAAAAGCCCGAAGCCTGATACACAGAACACTTCGAGCCTTTATGCAGCAGTAGATACACTACTTAATTCAATTGAGCTAACTCCGCTCGCATTGAATCGATAGCTTGTTGATAATCTTCACTATCAAAAATAGCAGAGCCCGCAACGAACATATCGGCACCCACTTCAGCAATCTCTTTTATGTTGTTAACTTTCACACCAGCTTAGATTCAGAGCTCAGGTCCGCTACCCACTTCCAAACCATTCGCTGGAACAAATTTAGTTATCTGCCCGTTTTCAACCATGTAGCAATCCATGCCTGCCGATGTCGCTGCGTGCTGACCTATAATCGTATCTTCAAACACCACACAATCGCTCGGTTCAAGCTCTAACTGGCTAGCAACTTTCAGAAAAGTATCTGGGTTAGGTTTGTGATTTTCTACGTCATCGGAAGTCACAATCGTACGTATCATTGATGGGATATCGGTCGTCTTTAAAATCGCCCTTGCATGCTTGGCTTGAGCACCAGTGCCGATGCCTATCTTTTTCAACTGATACTGTTGCTGTAAGAGTGCGTATGTCTCGGGAATAACATCCCCTTTGTGCTCAATAGCCTCAAAGTTAGCGATTTTGTCCGAAGTAATTTGTTGAGCATCAAGAGTTAGATCGTAACGCTTAAGGATCTCTTGAGTCACTTTTCGCGATGGCATCCCACCAAGTTGATCGAGCCACTCTTTGTCGTAGGGAATACCAAACTTCTGACAAGTGTGTTCCCATGCATGAGCGTGTGCCACCATAGAATTGACCAGAGTCCCATCGAGATCAAAAATAATTCCTTTATATTTATCTAACTTTGGCATCGTCAATCTCTCATATTGTTTTGAGACTCATACTACTAATCACCATACATAAAACCTACTCATGATCGTCTTAATATGATCTTATTCAACAATCCGACAATTAAACGAATTGATGCAATAAAAGCCGTTGTTTTACTATTGAAATCATATTTTGAGCACATCTCACCCATTTTTACTTAAACCAAGTAGAGTTGCATAAATTGAAGATGATATAGTCCACGAAAATCAAAAACCTTGGACACGACCATGCATTCTAGCGACATCATCAAATTGGCAAATTTAGGCGTTAATATCGAAATTTCAAAAGACTCTTCATTGCATCCTTCTGATGCGTTGGAAGTGGTAAAGATTGTTGCTGAAATCGGTAGCCAAATCGTCATCAAGAAAAAATACCACACGGACTACCTGATTCAGATGGCTGAAGTGGGCCGTGATCATGTGACGATCGCGGTTTAAACACTGTAGCTATTGCGAAATTGACATCATTTCTGCTGCTTTAAATGGCTTAAAGTGCCGAGTTGATATAAAAATGCAGCATATTGGGGGCAATATGCTGCATTTTCTCTTTTCGTTAGGAGCATCGAAAACGCAAAGAGAAACCAGTTAATCATTCTAAGTAGAGTTAGTGATCAAACAATCTCGGAACACCCGTTTGCACACAAACATCATTCAAACGTTTTTGTGCCGTGAGAATGTTCTCTTTCCAACGTTCATCTTGAGCCCACATCTCGATCACGAGTGGTACGACGCACTCAGTCTCCTTCAACGTTTCAAAAATTGCATTGAAGTCTACTTCGCCATCACCAATCACTAAGTCTCGGAATTGCCCTTTGTATTCGTCAGTCACTTTATAAGTGTCTTTGAGGTGAATTTGAGTGATATGAGGCTTACTCAGTTTTAGCTCCGTCACTATGTCGTAGTTCCAGCCAGAGATGTTGCCTACGTCAGGGTATGCCGTGAAATAAGGCGAGTTAATCTCGCGACTCAGCACTTCAAACTTGCTTAAAGAGTTCAAGTAATCGGTATCCATGATCTCCACAGCGAGCATTACCCCTGATCTTTCCGCCAACTGCGCCGAAAGCTTCATGCCTTCAATGAACCTCTGGTGAGTCACCTTATCCGCTGGCTCGTAGTAAACGTCATACCCAGCCAGTTGAATGGTACGAATACCCAACTTATAAGCGAGTGAGATCGCTTTTTCCATATGAATAACTGCTTGTTCACGAATCGCCGGATCTGCTGAACCAAATGGGAACTTACGATGCGCGCTTAAACACATGGATTGCAGCGGTACACCATGCTTTTCACACAGGTGACGCAAGGCATACACTTCTTCGTCATTCCAATCTAATCGACTGCGACGCTCGTCTGATTCATCGACCGATATCTCAAGAAAATCAAAGCCGAGTTCTTTTGTTTGCTTAAGTTTATCTTCCCAGCTGAGTTCGTTAGGTAGAGCCTTTTCATAAAGCCCAACACGGTGGCGTAACAAGTTTTGATACATAACGCCTCCTAGTTCCAGTAGCGATCGATCTGAGCTTTTAGTGCTTCTGCTGTCTCTTTACCTTTGTCACCCGCAAGTGCGCGACCCGCGATAAAGGTTTTCGCCTTAATGCCTTCAAATAGGTATAGGTCTTCAGGCACGATGCCACCTGTGATAGAAAGCTCGATACCCATTTCAGACAATGCACGCATCTTCACGAGATCTTCTTCAGTCCAGCCCACACCAGCTAATTCAGCGTCACGAGAACGGTGATAGATAGCTTGAGAGATACCTAGGTCGACCCAAGATTGAGCATCGTCCATTGTCCAGTTACCATAAATTTCGATTTGGATTTCACCGTTAAATTCATCAGCGACTTTCTTACATGCACCAATGGTTGCGATGTGTGCAGCAGCAGAAACGGTAATCCAATCAGCGCCCGCTTCGAATGCCATACGAGCCAAAATAGCACCGCCATCGGTGGTTTTCATATCGCATACAAGGATATGGTCTGGGTGGTTTTTACGAAGCGTAGAAACCGCCGTCATGCCTTCTGCGAAAGCCAAAATAGTGCCCACTTCAATCACATCAACGAAGCTTTCAACGTTGTTTGCTACTTCAATGGCAGCAGGAAGATTTGTTTGGTCTAGGGCGATCTGAATCATTGGTTTAGTCATGTTGTTATCCTTTAATTTGTTCACGTATTAGACGGGCTAAGCCATCATGGTTGTTATCTGTTGAGCACACGCATTGAACGTGTGACTTGACGATGTCATCAGCATTGAGCATCGCTACGCCTAACCCGGCGTACTTGAGCATGGAAATGTCATTGTGGTTATCACCGACGGCAATGACGTCATCGGCTTGATAACCGAGTTCTGCGATGTATTCAGCAAGGCGTAGGCCCTTACTGTTACCTTTCGCAGCAAAGTCGATTCGGTTTGACCAAGAACGCTCACCGTTGAAGTTCTCTTCTATCCATGGGTGTTGCATTAAACGGTCTACTGAGTCTTGGCTACCTTCCACCACAAACTTCCAAACGTGTTCGGCTTGCTGAGCCGTTTCAATGAATGACTCCACTTGGTAAATTTGAGGGCGATGTTGCTCTGGTGCCGTTTCTGCCCAACTTTCCAATGCCAACATGTAGGCAAATGGGTTGTAGTGTGAGTACGTCATGGCATGCGTGATGTACATGACCATTTTGAGCTGAAACTCTTCTGCCATATCGATGAAGGTCAGTGCTTTGTCTTTATCTATCGCGTTTTGAGTCAGTACCGTTTCAGTTTGATAGTCGTAAACATAAGTGCCGTTACAGCAGATGATTGGCGTATCTAACCCCAATTCGTAGTAATAAGGTCGTGCTGCTGTGTGGTGTCGACCAGTCACAATCACGACATGACAACTTTGTTTGGCTTCTTGGATCGCCTTTTTCAGTTCTGGATGAATCGTGTGATCATCCTTTAACACGGTTCCATCGAGATCTAACGCCAGCACTTTATACATAGAGTCCTCTCACTTATTCCCTGAAGTCGGGCCTAATCAATATTGAAACTACTTAGAGTCGAAGCTCGTTAAACGGCTTACTTAAACGAACAACCGATTTACTGTTGGCCGTAATAAGCATTTTCACCGTGCTTACGTAAGTAGTGTTTGTCGGATAGTTCTGGCTGAATTTTGATACCGCTATTCAAGGTGCGGGTTGCCAAGGCCATTGCAGAAACTTCTTCTAATACCACCGCGTTGTGAACCGCATCGTTGGCATCTTTGCCCCAAGAGAAAGGCGCATGTCCTGCAACAATCACGCTTGGAACTGCCATTGGATCGATTCGACGCTGCTTGAACTCTTCAATGATCACCAAGCCGGTATTTTTCTCATACTCTTCAGCAATTTCAGAGTGAGACAATCGACGTGTACATGGGATGTCACCGTAGAAATAGTCCGCATGAGTAGTGCCCAAGGCTGGAATATCGATACCGGCTTGTGCCCAAATTGTGGCACTGCGTGAATGCGTGTGAACAATGCCACTGACCTCAGGGAAAGCTTTGTAAAGCTCTAAATGAGTTGCGGTATCACTTGAAGGATTAAGTTTCCCTTCAACAATGTTGCCTTCTAGATCGACGACCACCATATCTTCAGCTGTCATATCGCAGTATTCGACACCCGATGGCTTAATCGCTATCACGCCATTAGTACGGTCAAGCTCAGAGACATTGCCCCAAGTGAATGTCACCAAACCATACTTCGGAAGCTGCAAATTGGCTTCTAAGACGCGTTGTTTCAGTTGGCTAAATTTAGACATAGTTGTCTCCTTACGCTGCTTCCGCTTGCAGTAACGCAGCATCAATTAAACGCGCCACTTCTTCTGGGCTTTTGCATGCGCGAAGTTTTGAGAAGTCTTCATCGAACTCAATCAAGTTCGCCACTTGCATCGTGCCTTCGATGTGTTCTTCTGAATCTTTACCCGCTAGCGTGATCAGTACATCAACAGGCTCATCAACACCTTCAAAAGTAATCGGTGTTTCTAGCACGGTTAACGCGAACCCGGTGCGAATCACACCATCTTCAGGGCGGCAATGAGGCAGAGCGAACGCATCGTGAATACAGATATAAGGGCCTTCTTCACCAATCGCTTTGGTAATCGCGTCGTAGTAACGCTCTTCAGCAACACCGGCTTTAACCAATGCGTCAGTACCTAGCTTGATCGCCGCTTTCCAGTCAGTGGCTTTTGCGTTCAGTAGGATAGAGTTATTCTTGATAAGAGATTCTTTTAAGTTCATGTTATTGCTCACTTATATAATTGTTTTTATTGGCTCAGCAGTGCGATACCACTGAGCCGTTTTTAATTATTTATGAAAGTTGTTCTCGATGATGGAAACAAGCTCGTCGCCGAAAGTTTTCACCATAATCATGTTCTTAACCGCTAACTGTTGCTTACCTTCAGGCAGACCCGTGATCTTCGCTGCCAGAGCAACCGAAGTAACGATGATGTCGAATGAACCAAGGTGCGATTTGTAATCAGTGATAGCGCTGTTAAAGGTCGAACTAGGAATGCCTTTCTTGTCCAAGTACTCTTTAATTTTCTTAGAGCACATCATTGAAGAACCTTGCCCTGAACCACAGCACACTAAGACACGAACCGCTTTCTGTTCAGCTGCTGGTGAGACGCGAATTTCTGACGTTGTAGGAGCTGATAGAGATTGAGCAGTTGCTGTTGATTGTTGTGGTACTGCGACTTCAACCTCAATGCCCTCAGGTGTTACTGCGGTCATTGTTTCAGCGGCAGCTTCTGCGTCTTCTTCAGCTCGTAGTTGTTTAGAAGCGAAGTACATGTAGACACCAGCTAAAGCCAAAATCCCGAAGAAGAACATGTTAGAGCTCGAAATACCTTGCATGATAGGTGGGAAGACGAGAGCCCAGTCAGCCATACCCATCCAGCCATTAAACTCTGCTCCCGATTGAGCAAAGATATGAATTGCCCAAGCAGAACCAACCACCTCGATGATGCCCATCACGAAACAGATCTTCATTACCGCTTTCCAACCACCGAAGTGGTTCGCAAACACACCAATCGTCGCGTTCGAGAAGAACATTGGGATAAAGCCAGGAATGATCATGATAGGAGAATCAAAGGCTAACATTGCAAGAACGGCTGTGAATTGACCAACAGCGCCCCACATGAAACCGAACACCATTGCATTTGGAGAGTATGCGTAGATAGCCGCACAATCGATTGCTAACACAGCGTTAGGAATAAGGCGTTGAGAAATACCATTAAATGCCTCAGACAATTCCGCTACGAACATACGGACGCCGGTGACGATAACTTGAATAGCCACTGCGAATTTCAACCCAGTTTCGAAAATATAGATAAACCAGTGTGTTTTTCCTGCCATGTCTTGAAGGTTATCAAGACCAAATGAAAGAAGAATAATGCCGAAGAAAGCAGTCATGACTAGCGTTGTCGCTGCGATACTGTCGTGGAAAATGTGTAACCATTTAGGCAGTTTGATGTGGTCAACGCTGTCATTTTTGTCGCCAAGCTTAGGAGCAACCTTTGTCGCTACCCATGACGCAAACTGTTGTTGGTGACCAATAGAGAAACCCGCCCCGCCAGTAACCTCTTGGGTAGGCTTGAACATGATGTTAGACGAGATACCCCAGTACAACGCCATCAATATTGCTGAATAGATGATGGTTTCCCACATACCTGCACCAAGCACGAAGTAGAAAACAGCAATGAGGCCAGCTTGTTGGAACATGATATGTCCCGTAAGCATGATGGTTCTGATGCCCGTGATGCGGCGGAAGGCAACAAGAAGAATATTGAGACCAAGTGCCAGTAATACGGCATATCCAACCCAAGAATAATTGTCTCCCATGGTCTCCATGGTAGACATCATGGTTGTGTACGGATCTATCACTGACCCCGTCAATCCATGAATCTCACTCATTTTCAGAATCACTGGTTTGAAACCCGCTACCAATGTTCCTGCACCTACCTGCACTATCATGAAACCAACGATGGTTTTGATAGAGCCGGAGATAATAGTTGTTGCGTCACGCTTGAGTAGAATGTAACCCAGACAAGTAACAAGACCGAGTAGCAAAGGTGCTTTGGTCATTACCTGACTGTAAAAAATATAGAAAATATCGTATAAGAATTCCATATCTTTACCCCTGATTAATTTTAATTTTAATGGTATGTAGGATGTGATGATGTCTATTTTTGCTCACGAATTAGACTTTACCAATCAAAAGTAATCATTCAATGCTCACTTGTGATTACTTTGATTTATGTCAATTAACCACACCCAGAATGTGCCTAATTGAGCTTCGGATCACACCAAAAAACAACAAATCAAATAAAATCAATAACTTATAAATCATTGTGATTAAGATCTAGTTTTTATAGCAATGTAGTTTGACAATCATGATGGTGATTATTAGAATCAAAACAAATCAAAAGTAATCATCAAATTGTCACAACGACATAAAGAGTGATAAATATGAATGAAGTACAAAGACATAACGGCATCGTGTCGCTATTAGAAGATATGCAGACAATAAACGTCTCACATATTATTGATAAATTTAGTGTTTCACCTGCTACTGCAAGACGTGACATCGCTAAATTAGATGAAGTTGGCCGACTTAGAAAAGTTCGAAATGGCGCTGAGCGAGTAGAGAATCAGAAGAGAAAGTGGTCACCACTCAATATCAACAGCACTGAGTTCTATGAAGAGAAAGCAGAGATTGCGCAAGCAGCAGCAGGACTTTGCGAGGCTGGAGATACAGTTGTGATCAACTGTGGTTCTACTGCGTTCCTACTTGGACAACAGTTATGTGGGGAAGATGTACAGATCGTAACGAACTACTTCCCACTCGCAAGCTACTTGATCAACGAAGATCATGACGATGTCATCATCATTGGCGGTCAATACAACAAAGCGCAGAACATCTTTTTAAATCCCGCGCCCAATTCACTGGGAGGCTATGCTGGAAACTGGATGTTTACCTCTGGTAAAGGCTTAACCGATGCTGGCCTCTACAAAGCCGACATGTTAACTGCTGTAGCAGAGCAGCAAATGCTTGAACAGGTCGATAAACTCGTTGTTGTTGTCGACAGTTCAAAGGTTGGACAACGTACCGGAATGCTCTTTTGCAGCACCAAGCAAATAGACATCGTCATCACTGGTAAAGATGCCAACCCCGAAGTCGTCAAGCGGATTGAAGCTCAAGGGACGCAAGTCATCCTAGTTTAAATCGAAGGGCTAACTAGCCCACCAATAATAATAAATTTAGCTCAGTGCCTTAATCAAAATTAAGGCGCTCGGCTCCCTACATCCAAAATTAATCAAATTATTGAAATAAAAGGTATTATCATGAGCAACGTAAACGAAATCACTCGCGAGTCTTGGATCCTAAATACATTCCCTGAGTGGGGCACATGGTTAAATGAAGAGATCGAGCAAACCGTCGTGCAACCGAATACATTTTCTATGTGGTGGCTTGGCTGTACAGGTATTTGGCTAAAATCAGAAGGTGGTGCAAACCTATCAATGGACTTCTGGTGTGGTACTGGTAAAAAAACACAAGCTGTTCAAAAAATGAAAAATCAGCACCAAATGATGCGTATGGGCGGTGTTGAAGCACTTCAGCCAAACCTACGTACTGCAATCTTCCCATTGGACCCTTTCGCTATTAAAGAGATCGATGCGGTTATGGCATCTCATGATCACGGCGACCACATTGACATCAACGTTGCTGCAGCCGTTCTACAAAACTGTGGCGAGCACGTTAAATTCATTGGTCCTAAAGCGTGTGTTGATTTATGGATGAAATGGGGTGTGCCAGAAGATCGTTGTGTTATCGCGAAAGTTGGCGACGAGATTAAGATCAAAGACGTCAATATTAAGGTTCTTGATGCATTCGACCGTACTGCTCTAGTGACACTTCCTGAAGGCACTTCTTCTTTAGACACTGATATCTTAGGTGGCATGGACGATCGTGCAGTGAACTACCTAGTAGAAACGACAGGCGGTTCAGTTTACCACTCTGGTGATTCTCACTACTCAAACTACTACGCTAAGCACGGTAATGACCACAAGATCGACGTTGCACTGCTTTCTTACGGTGAAAACCCACGTGGCGTAACTGACAAAATGACGTCTTCAGACATTTTACGTGCCGCTGAATCTTTGGATTGTGAAGTCGTTGTTCCTTTCCACCACGATATCTGGGCTAACTTCCAAAATGACCCACGTGAAATTGAAATGCTGTGGAACATGAAGAAAGAACGTCTGCAATACGGCTTTGCACCTTTCTTCTGGCAAGTCGGTGGCCGATACACTTACCCTACAGATAAAGGTCGCATGCACTACCAACACTTCCGTGGTTTTGCAGATATCTTTAAAAATGACCCAGAACTGCCATACCGCGCATTCTTGTAATCATTAGTACCAACATTAACTAGGGAGCGATTCGCTCCCTTTTTTAATCATCGAATAAGGATATTGATATGGTATTACGCGAATTTAAGGAGCATTTCAAACGTGGCGATTTAGAATCAGCAATTGCCGTAAACTCTCCAAACAATGATGGCTATTACTTGATGGTTCTAAGCAGCAAGTGGGGAATAAATAGTTTCTTAGAGTCCGACCGAAAGCTGAAACCAAGGGTATTCAAGACCCAACAAGCTCTACTAAATGCGGCAAAATCAATTGGCTTCAGTCATCAATCAGTCGATATGCAAAATTTCTAGAGCCTTCTGCCTCCTGCTCTATCAAATGCTCCCCTTCGTCTATCTAAATAATTCTAATAAAGCAAGAACAGCCCTTCATAACCGCCAATATGAATTTCAGTCACATACTCTCCGATGTTGCCGTTTTCATCGACAGGCTTCATCGGCACGTCCAATACAATCATCAGCTTCTCTGCCTCATAAAAGCTCGAATTCTTACCGTGGAAATCCGTGCGATACAACACACGACCATTGCTGAACTCTCTCGCTAACACCATATCTTCAGGGCCACCCGCGGCCACCTGATTTTTAGATTGATACATAAAGTACGTGAACGTAGGTAGAACGTGAGTCATACCATTAGGCAGATCAGCATGCACCACTTCACTCATCGATGAATCACCAACGATGGTGTAGTCTGTGGGTTGAGGTGTCGTTGTCGATAGCATCAAAGGAATTGGCTCAAATCCCTGTAGGACCTGATGACTCGGCTCTCCCAAATCAACGGCTAATAACGAACTGGGTTGATAAGCGATATTTTTAGGGACACCACTTTGCCAGAAAATGTCTGCAGTCGTGTTATCACTCCCATAGACGTAACTATTGTTCCACTGATTAAAATAGCTGTGTTGAGCATGTCGATTGAGGTGGTAAATCGCTAGGGTCGAGTATTGGTCTTTCTTCCAATTCTCTTCACTATTTCCTAGATACTGGACTCGCCCGTAACGCGTTGTCGCCTGAAAAATTACTCCTTTTCCATTGTAGGCGAGCGCAGAATTATCCCAGAATTTAGAGATCCCCGAGTAACCACTAAATCCAGTAGACGGAAAAATGTAATGCTCTCTCAGATACAAAGACCCGGCTTCGCTAAGATGAGACTGCCCATTTCGACCCAGCAAGTTCGCCGTACCAATGTTCAACCCAATAGACGCATCACTTTCTAAAGCAGATAGATTTTTGAGAAACGCTGAAAATTGTTGCGTGTAGAGAGCATCCGCTTGATTTGAACCCGCAACAGCTCCTAACTCTTGAACATGTCCGCCAGAATGGACATAGAACTGGTTCGAGCCAATGAGTTTATTTGTGTCGTCGTTGTATGCACCATTCAAACCTTGGATTGCCCAGCTTTGCTTGTAGTAGCGATGAATGGCCGATAAATAATCCGCGTTTGCGACGTTCGTTAACGACCAAGATGAATTCGTGCTCCACATTCGACCAAATGGCACCACTCTTGATTCCCAACGAAAACGCGCTGTCGCATTCTTATTGGTTCGATTTCGATACTCGCTTGGCGACAAGTAGTTATCGCCATTCAGGTCTGCAGACACGTCAAAGCCACGAATTTTTCGCCATTGGCTGATAGCATTGCCATCCGGAGTTGTGGTCGGAGCGTCGGTTAACTTAACGGTTGGAAAGCTGTTTTTGAGTTTTACTTCTTTTAACCGCGGCCTGTCGTCTGCGTTCTCACTTTGCCAACGAACTCTCACAACGTATAAACGGCCACCCTCTCTCAAAAAGGTTGAACCAAAATACTGGCCGCCACCATAACTCACCCCACTGCCATCATGAGTTGTGGCTCTTACCCAGTTACCCGGAAGGTTCCAAATCACCGATTGGTTTCTGGTCATATTGAGCGTTTTGTCTTTCTTTACATCGAGCCTTTCCCACTGTGAAACCCTTCCGTGAGAGTCAATAGCTGTTGGGTATTCAATCCAGAATTCGCCGCTGACAGCAAACTGTGAGAACTTAAAGGTCAGACGTTCGAACTGTTCAGCATGATAGACATACAAAGCCCCGCCCTGTTCGAAATTCTCAAACACATCAGCATCCCAAGGAGGCTCTTGATACAGCCAAAAGCCCGCATGATCTTCACTGGCTGTATAGCCCAAGGTCATAGGCTTTCCACTTAAGAGAGTATTTTCACCGTGGGTGTTATCAACTTCTGCGAGCACTGTATCTTCAGAAAAATGGAGAAAGAAGTCTTCAAAATTAACGCCATGTGATTCTGCGTTATTACGAAGGTCGTTCTCCAACCAACCAGAATTGAGCTCCATTTTTTGGTTATACATATACCCAATTGTCGTAGCTCGCTTATTGTCGGTTTTATCTGCATAAGAGCCAAATACGAGGTCACTGTTCGAAATTTCCCAATCAATGACAGCATTCAAAGACAGCGGGGAACCCGAAAGATCAGCGCCGGATTCATGTTGCCCTGGCAGTACAATCGCTGTACCAACAGCAAAAGAATAGCCGGTGATTAAATATGAAGGAATGAGTGCGAGCAGCCCAGAAATGTAGGTTTTCATGATTCAAACTTCCTAATCGATCCTATGGCCACTCAAAATACTTCATTTAAAATCAATACATTACGCATCAACTTAGGGAGCAATGTACGAAAAAAGTATCGTCTAGAAAAGTTCATAGTTCAAGCATTAAGCCACCCGGTTCGACGAGCATTTAAGTGTGCCATCGAATACCCGAATGAAGACGACCTGAAACTACCGCCAGCTTAAGGGGAAAATGATTCTGTTGGTCGTTATAAAAGCCAAATGAGAGGGGGATTAGGCTTACTGTGTCAGTATAAAATAGATGAAAACCACCTACTGATGTAAGTGGTTTTCAACGGAATAAATAGAAGGGATATATTTAGGTGCTTGAGTCGCTTCAGCTAGATTTTGTCTACCTTAACAACCTCATCGTTAAATTTAATGTATTCCACATTGGTAATCTTGTCCGTTCCAATCGATTTACCAGAAATTTGTGTCACACCACCAGCAAGCTTCTCGATCGAGTAGTCTTTTTTATTTCCATTAATCTTCAATACATCGGTACCATCAGATCCATCGAAAGTGTTGTTAGCAGAATTCCCCTCAAAATAATTATCCTGAGAATTTCCAAGTATATCTAAAGCCTCAGAACCTACGATTTTCAAATTTTTAATATATTGGGATTTAAAGGTGTACTTTTCTTTATCATCAGAAGAAATTTGGATCTTAAATGTATTATTTAAAGACGGGTTCGCATTTAAATACGTATTGACCTTTGAACTGTCAATCCGCGCCGTATACTGATGATATTCAGGCAAGAATTCTTTGACGATAGCAAATCCAGTACTATCACTAGGCAAAGTTTCTCGGGTAACGTAACGGTAGTTATCCATTCCTCCAAACTCTGAATTAAACCCACCATACATTCCGTAATACGTGTCTGCTAGTGCGGCAAAATACTCGTGAGAAAAGGTTTGCCCCATCTTATACTGCTCAGGCATTCCTAGGTCTTTACCTATATCGTCACCGCCCCAATCGCCATCCCATTGTTCTTCACGTTTTTCATCAAGAGTTGCGCCTGCTGCTTGTGGACTCCAAATGGAACTTTTAGCCACATAATCTTTGCTAGTGTCTTTATCCTCGTAAACATATAAGCCTGTTGTGCTGTCATACCGATAATCTTTGAAAATACTCAAGCTATGGGCAGTAATTCTTTTTTGTAATCCGCCTTTGCTACCATCACCAGTCAAAGGGGCAATTCCTTGAGCTTGAGTTATATGAAGAATTTCTTCTATTGAAGCATCTCTTTTACCTACATTGGTAACGGAATTATAACCAGTGAAATACTCTGTCTCACCAACGTATGTCGTTTCGTTATAACCAAGCGCTTGGCTATGAACAAACCAACCATATTTTTTGAATAGATCATTATCTGAAGCTATCAGCTGCAGGTAGTTATCAGCTGTAGCTGAGGCAAGTTTAGGCTCACGCGCTTTCAACAACCTCAGTAGCTCTTGCTGAAGATTACCAATATCACCTTCTGACGATGCCATAAGAAGCGTACCCTGACGCTGACTTATCGATTTAAAGACATCAAGCTTACTCAGTTCTGTATTCGCTCCATTTTCGGACAAAAGAGAAGTCCACACACCAATGGCTTGACGCAGATCCTCATCACTACCTTTTGTCGCAAGAATGGTAATACTAATACTTGAATCTGAGCGTAACGGTATTTTAATAAAGTAATCAAAACCTGCATCTTTCGCTATCTGGTAGTTACTTGGGAATACCGTATTAAAAGCACTGTCGACATTGTAATTGGTGATCAAACTCGATTCGCTTGGCAAGGTATATCCGGGAGGAGGGGTAGGCTTAGGAGTGGTGGCGGCGGTACTCTTACTATCGCTACCACATGCTGAAAGCAAAGGTAAAATTGCGAGTGTTGTTAGGGTAATTTTATTTTTGTTCATTTAAACACCATTGAAATTTAAGCGCACCTAGACTCATATATCAGTAACTAGCTGTATTTATTACCTATTAATCATAAAAATACGTCAACTTCAATTAGCGATACTTATATACGTGACCCCCATTCACCTCAATTATATTTACTCAAAAATAGAGTTAACTCATGCGCTTAAAAAGCCAAATATTGTTAACCTTAGGTTAATCAATATTTAATAATTCCCAGTTCTTTCCCCATCGACTAAAATAAACTAAATAGCCCCCCAGCCATTGCATTACCTAAACACTCAGTTCACTGACCCCCAAACCTATTTACAACCTTTTGTCCCACTTCCCTTGATGGTCTCGGTCGCAATTTTCTTGTGTATCGTAACTGACGTGCTTATCGATATTCTTCAATGTAATCCCAACCTGACTAAACGCCTTTTGGATAGCAACAGAGACACACTGTTGACCTTCGCCATTTAAGAAGTTCGTTCTATCCTGATTGGTATCGAATACGCAGACGATTTTCAAACTTTGCGGGAATGAAGAGAAGTTGACCGAGTGAGTCACCCACAAAAAACCATCGAAGCCTTTCAGCGTGTCTTCACAAACGTCAGTTAACACGTCTCTGATTTGATTCTCGATTTTCTTATCTGATTTACGCATGCGGTAAAGGTCCTATTTAACACCTTAAAAAATAAGGTTTTTCAGTCAGTTTTGTACTACCTGATATTGGACACTGTGACTGTTTCAAATGCAAAGTATTTGTGGGAGGATTTAGAGGAAACGTCTCATGCTTGATCACTGACGAGGCAATCAAACATGAGTCGAATATAGAATTTACGAAGATCTTAGCTCGCCGCTTGTTCCCAATCCGTCAGTAACTTCATGATCACACGAGAGTCTTGGTGGCTCGCCATTGGCGCTACAAGTTGTGTGTCACCTCGCTCAACCGCTTGGCGAATATTACGCACTTGATAATGGAAGCCATCGCCTTGCGCTTCGACTTTCACTTCACGTTTCGATGTTTCGTAAATCTCAACCGTGAATGTGTTGTCTTCGGTCGGCAGCCATGGATTGGTGTCGAGTGTGATACAGCCTTTGCTGCCTAGAATCGTGAAGTCATGCTTTAAGCCGTGGTCTTCTGCAGTATGGATTTGCGCAGTGAAGTGGTCGTTGAAGCGCATCATCGCCGATGATTCACAGATATTGCCATCTTGGCCTCGTCGACCGATTGCTGAGATCTGCACATCATCGAACACGCTCTCGCCAAATTGCTGCTGCGCAACAGAATGAATCAGCGACATTGGATAACAACCTAAGTTGTACAACGCGCCTTTGCTCGCAGGGTTAACGAACTGATCAATCGCCGCAACGTATGAACCCTGAATTGAGCGCACTTCACCAATCTCACCGGTTGCTAATTCTTGATGAAGCTTAGCGATAAGCGGGTGATTTAGATACATCAAACCTTCTGCGAAGAACACGCCAGATACTTTCACTGCTTGTAGAGCTTGCTCGGTTTTTTCCATATCAACCGATAACGATTTTTCACACAGAATCGCTTTGCCTTTTTGAGCCGCTTTAATCACGTATTCGTGGTGAACGTGGTTTGGTAGAGCGATGTAGATGATGTCGACTGACTCGTCTTCAATCAAAGCTTCATAGCTGTTGAAGGTTCGTGTTGGTTGATACTGCTCAGCAAACTCGTTAAGTGTTTTTTCAGTACGACCAGCGACAGCATACAGCTCGCTTTGAGCATCGCCTTTGATCGCGTCTGCCATAACGCCTGAGATAAAGCTGGTTCCTAGGATTCCCCATTTCATGGCTTAGATCTCCTTCGTATGAGTTTCAAATGCTTGTACTAATTCCGTTATATCACGCTCAATAAACGCTTGAGTATGAGGCGTCACAAAATGCTGATTGATCGCCTCACGGTTTGCGTATTGCTCAAGCAAGATAACTCGGTCGCTTTGGTTTTGATCATAGGTTGCTATCGCCTGTAAGCAGCCCGGCTCACTCTGCATATCTAGGCAAAACTGTTCGATGGCTTCAATCGCAGCGTCACGATCAATGTTGGTTTTAATCTTAAGTTCTGCAGTAACAAAGATGGTTTCATTCGTCTGAGGCATTTCACGCTCTTATTTTAGTTAATTATCGGTTTACCATTAATATAATTAACCCCTAATAATTGATAAACTCACCTTTTGTTTATTGTTTATCAACCAAGAGTGTTCAATGGATAAGTTAACCAGCATGAAGGTCTTCGTTTACGTGGTCGAGCAAGGCAGTTTTCGCAGTGCCGCCAACCACTTCAACCTGTCGGCAACCATGATCAGTAAACATGTCCACCATCTCGAAACGAGCCTCAACTCTCAACTGATTCATCGCACCACGCGTAAGCAGTCTTTAACCGATTCAGGGCAGCTTTATTATCGAGAATGTAAACGAATTCTCGAAGACATCAGCAATGCTGAAAACCTGATTCAAACCTTGGAAAATCAGCCACAGGGGACGGTAAAGATAAACTGCCCCGTCACCTATGGGAACAAGGTGCTTGCCCCGATTGTGGCTAAGTTCCTCGCGCATCACCCAACGATTAATGTCGAACTCGTGCTGAACAACGACCTTGTCGATCCTTATTCATCCGATATTGATTTGATTGTGCGAATCGGTGACCTGTCTGACTCCAGTTTAGTCGCCAGATACTTAGGGGATTATGAGATGTGTTACTGCGCGGCTCCTGAGTACCTTAACCAACATGCTGAGATTCGTGTGTTGGAAGACCTTGCACAACACCCATCGCTTGGATTCAGCTATAGCAGTCGTCGTGATATTATTGGACGTGATACTCACATCCGTCATATCCAAAATAGTGAACCTCAATCCCGAGATCCTCAGAGTCACCAAGCAACTCACACTGCGGGGAACAAAGGACAAGTACGTTTGATGTCGAACAATGGGGATGTATTGCGATATGCTGCCCTTCAAGGCGTAGGCGTGTTGTTACAGCCGACTATCTTAGTCGCAGAAGAAATTGAGCGTGGAATGCTATTGGAGATCTTGCCCGGCATGGCACCGTTACCTAAACCGATTCACTTGCTCTACAAAACCAAGCAACTGTCGTTGAAGAACCGAACCTTTGTCGAATTCTTGTTAGCCACTCTTTCTGAGTAACTAAGCGCTGACGAATTAGCAAAGAGGCTTCTAAGTAACGAAGAGTTTTTTTAACAACAAAACCGCTAGACTGTTTGCCAATGGCTCATCAAGCGCTTACCAAGATCAGAGGGTGTGGTGTTATGGACGATCATCTCATCACATTGGTTGAACACCATGAAGTGTTTTAGTTCATCGCATAAAGCATGAACCAAAGACTCATGGTTTTTAATTCGCTCTTCCACAACCAAGTTACGGATATTGAGCAAACCACTCTTCCTGTCGACCTTGCAATCCATTCGTGCCACCAGCTCACCTTGCCAGAGAATCGGTAAGCTAAAATAACCAAACTGACGCTTGGCTTCTGGAACATAGCACTCAAGAAGGTAATCAAAATTGAACAGTGATTGCATTCGCTTACGTTGAATCAACAGATTATCGAACGGAGACAGTATCTTTAACTTAGTTCGAGATAGAGGCTGATTCAGCAGTTCAAACGCATTAGGCAACACATAATAATCAGCACCTTGAACATCCACCTTCACGACTTGTTTATCTTCAAGCATCTGCTGGAGTGTTGTCTGAATCAGAGGTTTTGTGTTCTTGAGTAGATAGCTCATTTCCGACGCTATTCCCACACCATTAGCTTCTAAATAACGCGTAATTAGATGCTCGATGTACTCTTGTTCCGTTGGTTCTGAGGTATCAATAGCACTCGGCAAAACTCGTTCGGTTAGGTCATACACCTTATGGAAGTTCACTCGGCTCGGCATCATTAAGTCACCTTGCATAAACAAAGTCTCTAGTGCCTGTTTGGCAGGTTTACCGCCCCATCCGCCGGGGTTTGGTCTATCCCCTTCAAAGTCTTTCGCCATTAATGGCCCTTCGCTCTCAATGCGTTTGAGAACATGCGCCATCAGTGCATCATCCTTTTTATACCAATGCTTAAGCTTACCGGTCGCAAACCCGTTCTTTCGATGCAGGCTGAAGCGGTAGTCGCGCATAGGCAGATAAGCAGCAGCGTGCGACCAATACTCAAACACTTCTCGACGCTCTAGCAGCTTGTCGAGATGATCAAGCTTGTAGTCTTGATTACGATTCCACAGCGTATGGTGGTGAGCTCGCTGAATCACAGAGATGGTATCAATTTGAACATACCCAAGGTTTTCAATCGCAGACAGCGTGTTCGCCAAAGTTCCTCCATTTCGTTGCTTTTTAGGTGGCAATTTTTGCGAAAGCAGTACAATTTTTTGCGCTTGAGCGAGTGACAATGATTCCATGTAATTCAGACTCTAATTGATACCAATAATCGGCTTATGATTCAGCAATAAGTTCTTGAAGAATTTGCTTGTACGTTTCGACCGTCTGCGCACCAGTGACCGCACTCTTGCGGTTGAATACCACGGTAGGAACCGCTGAGATTCCCATGCGTTGCCATTCAAACTCTTGCGCTTCAATTTGCTTCAAGTTATCGATGTTCTTTAGGCGCTTCAGTGCCTTCGTTGAGTCTAAGCCAACTGCTTCAAGTTCTTGCGCGATAACCTCAAGATCAGCAAGATTTTTCTGCTCTGAAAAATGAGCAGTAAAGAAGCGTAGCTTTAACTCAGTCTGTTTGCCATGCGCCAACGCGAAATCGAGCAGCACATGCAGGTGACGTGAATTCACCATTCTCATGCTGTCATAGAAATTGAAATCGAACCCTACCGCTTTGCCACGAGCAGCCAGTTGCTCACGGGAACGTTGGCTCTCTTCCGCGCTAGAGCCGTATTTTCTCATGATATGGTCACGCAGGTTTTCACCTTCTTGCGGCATATCAGGGTTAAGCTCAAACGGCTGCCATTCAAGTTCAATTTGCTCTGCTAAGCCAAGTTCTGAAACTGCTTGCTCTAAGTTTTTGTAGCCGACCACGCACCATGGGCACATTACGTCAGAAATAATATCAAGTTGAAGTTTCTTGCTCATCGTCATTCCAAATGCTCATTGATAAGGCATGTCTGCAGTAAAAGCAGGCATCCAATTTATCTTCAGACTACAACAACCTGAACAATCGTTCAAATTTAACTAAATTCAACATTAACGAACAAAAAAGCCAACTCATGTTCACGAGTTGGCTTTGACAAAAATCGGGTCGAGCTTAAGAGCGTTACGCTAGCAACTTCTCAAGTACTTGGAACACACCCGCGTCAACGTTACTTGGCGCAGCAAAACGTGCGATCTCTTTTAACTTTGGATGTGCGTTTTCCATCGCGTAAGAGTGGTAGCTCTCTTTTAGCATTTCCAAATCATTGAGGTAGTCACCAAAGCTCATGGTCTGCTCGTAAGTGAAACCTAATGTGTTCTGTAGATGTTTAATCGCCGCACCTTTTGACGCTTCAGCGTTCATCACATCCAACCAAATTTTTGCACTGACAACCACTTGGTAGTTCTCACCGAATTTGGCATCAATAGTTGGGTTCACTTTCTCTTGTGAACCGTCGAAGTGACAGATAGCCACCTTGATGAAATCGTCTTCTACCGCCAGTAAGTCTTCTACTTGCTCTCGGCGATGGTAGTACTTAGAGATCTCCGCTAAAGCACGCTCATCTTTGGTTTCAATGTATGCAGACTTTTTACCACAAAGTACAACGTGTGCACCTTCAATCGCACGCGCTTCTTTGATGATGTCTTTGATGGCATCAGTATCAAGTAAGCAGCTGTAGAGCTCTTGCCCTTTGTGCATCACTAATGTGCCGTTTTCAGCAACGAACATCATGCGATCTTTTAGCGGAGCAAAGGTTTCCATCAGGCTGTAATACTGACGACCCGATGCCGCAGCAAAAATGATGTCTTGAGCTTCTAGTCGCTCATAAAGATTGAAGAATTCTGGGTCTAACTTTCCGTGTTCATTAAGAAGAGTGCCGTCCATATCAGCAGCGATAAATTTGATGTTCTGTTGTGGCATTTCAGGGCTTACCTATGAGTAAAGAATAAAGTGCAAATTATGATTTTTCGTTATCTTGTGTAACGGTTCTGCGTTCAATTATATCGCTAGAGTAGCCAGTGAATGCAATGCTTTTCGGTCGATTTCTCTGTTTAAATCTAAGATCTTGTTTATGCGCAATAAGAAGGTAAAAACAGATAAAAATCGAATATCAAGCTTAACTAAAACCATTGTTCTGAGATGCCAATTTAAGCCGACTTATAAATTTCGCATTGACCAATAAAAGAAATAGGCCTACCATTAATCGTCTTTTAACGATTATGGAAAGCGAAACATCAATATGAACGAAATTTGCCCTACAACTGGTGGCTGTGCTCTACCAATCGGACATGGTGATACCGAAGCTGAAACGCAAATGGCAGCTCTGGCCAAAGCGCTCGCTCACCCGGCAAGAGTTCGTATATTGAGTATCCTTTCAACGCTAGAAAAATCGGGCGGCTGTTTGAACAGTGACTTGGTTAGCGAATTAGGTTTGGCTCAATCAACAGTATCAGAGCACCTAAGAATCTTGAAAACCTCAGGCTTCATCACTGCTGAATCGATACCACCGAAGATGTGCTATCGCATTAACCGAGATAATATTCAGCAATTTGAATCGCTTATCGACACCATTTTAAAATAGATTAACCACGCTTAGTTTGTCGAACACAATAAACTAAGCGTATTTTTTGCCTTTAAATATCGTTTTTCGACGATTAACGATAACAACCAAAGAGACAATATAATGAAACCAAAATTAGGTTTTCTCGATCGTTACTTAACGCTGTGGATCTTCATCGCCATGGGCATTGGTGTACTGCTTGGCACCTTGTTCCCACAAATCGAACAGTGGAACGAATCAATGTCTGTTGGTACCACCAACATTCCGCTTGCGATTGGCCTTATCTTAATGATGTACCCACCTTTGGCTAAGGTTAACTACAACCTATTAGGCACCGTGGTAAAAGATAAGAAAGCCATCAAACTATCTTTGATCATGAACTGGCTTGTTGGTCCGATTCTGATGTTTGTATTGGCACTGACTTTCTTGGGTGACCACCCAGGTTACATGGTCGGCGTGATTCTGATTGGTCTTGCTCGTTGTGTGGCAATGGTTCTGGTTTGGAACGACATCGGCGGCGGCAACAAAGAGTACGGCGCGGCATTGGTTGCTCTAAACAGTGCATTCCAAGTGGTGAGCTACAGCTTTATGGCGTGGCTATTCATCAGCGTTCTTCCACCAGTATTTGGTTACGAAGGCATGATGGTTGATATCTCGATGATCGATATTGCACACAGTGTTCTTGTCTACCTAGGTATCCCATTCCTAGCAGGCTTCCTAAGCCGTAAGATCCTTGTGTCGATGAAAGGCGAGCAGTGGTACAACGATGTGTTCATTCCACGCATCTCACCAATCACACTGATTGCACTACTGGCAACTATCGTTCTAATGTTCAGCCTAAAAGGCGAGATGATTGTTGAACTGCCAATGGACGTATTGTTGATTGCTGTTCCACTGACTATCTACTTCACAGCAATGTTCTTCATCAGCTTCTTCATTGGTAAGAAGATGGGTATTGAATACGACAAGAACGCATCAATTGCATTCACAGCGACAGGTAACAACTTCGAGCTAGCGATTGCTGTTGCTATCTCAGTATTCGGTATCAACTCAGACCAAGCGTTTGCCGGTGTTATCGGTCCACTGATTGAAGTACCTGTGTTGATTTATCTAGTGAACGTGGCGCTTAAGATGAAAGACAAGTACTACAACGGTCAGACGGTTAAACCTAGCGTATAGCATCTACGTCTACACCTAGAACTAGAACTAGAACTAGAACTAACAAAAGCAGTATCACTTTGAACAGAAAGGCTCACACGTTAAACGGTGAGCCTTTTCTTTATTCAGTTTGATCCAATTTATGTCTCGTCCAGCTTACGTTTCGTCTAATAGGCCTTTCAATGCTTGTTCAAGCCAAAGCAATGCTGGGCCTTTCGAGCGTGTTTTAGACAAAACAAGATCAACGGGCGGCGACCACGTTTTGTGATCGAATGAGACATTAATCTCCACTAAACGCTGCTTATTCAGCTCCTCTTCGACGAGGTGCCTAGGTAAGTATGCCCAGCCAATATCACTGCCAAGTACCATCTCTTTGATCACAATAAAGCTGTTTGACCACCATACCTTTCCGGCAATCAGCGGAAACTGGTCCATCACCTTGCCTTTGTCTCCCCTCAACATTAATTGACGATGCGGGAGTAAATCAGAGAGTTTCGCCACACCTGATTTTGCGAGCGAATGACTTGGATGACACACAGCGATAAACGGTAAGTGGCCGATAAAGCAAGGCTCAGAACCGACATCAAAAGCCAAGTTGGTAAACATTAATCCAATGTCGGCCCTCTCTTCGATAATCAACGGATTGACCTCTGTTGTGGTACACGCAAACAGTTCAACTTCAGTAGCAGGGAATTGTTGACTGAACTGACTAAGGATCTTAGATAGGTTCGGGACCAATAATGAATCATCTAATGCAATTTTGATTAGCCCCTCTTCACCGCTACCCATCGCACTAACCGTCACATTCAGATCTTCAACCTGAAGCACGATCGCTTTCACCTGTTTAAATAACTGCTCGCCAGCTTTGGTTAGTGAAGGCTTTCGAGTCGAACGATCAAAAAGCTCAACATTAAAATCGATTTCAAGATTACTGATGCCTTGGCTTACCGCTGACTGCACCTTACCCAAATGACGAGCACTGGCAGAAAATGACCCTAATTCAACGGCATACACAAACATTTTCAGTTGTTCAACGTTGTACATTCGGTTTCTCCCAAAACTTACTATCATAATATGTGATACTAACTATCTTTATATTATCACTTAAGTAGATATTATCTAGCCAAGTCATTAGCCCATCGACGGCTATTTAATCGTAAAGAGAGTTAGAAAAATGTCACATAAAGAACGCATGTTGCACATGGTGCTATTTGAATTGGTTGCTTTGATTTTGATGGCAGGGCTTGCAACCTATATTACAGGAAACGGCGCAGGTGAAATGACAGGCTTAGCGCTCGCAATATCATTGATAGCGATGGCGTGGAACTACGTTTACAACTATGGCTACGACAAAATTTACGGAGCAGACCGAAGCAAAAGAACTAAGAAAACACGTATTCTGCACGGATTAGGTTTTGAACTTGGCTTGATGACAGTGACTTTGCCTGTCTTGATGTGGGTTCTACAACTCGACTTCCTAACCGTACTGATCATGGACATCGGCCTAGTTATTTTCTTCGTACTTTACGCGATAGCATTCAACTGGGCGTATGACTCAATCCGAGCTCAATTGGTTTCGAAAGGAAAAGTGGCAGCTCTGGTTTAGAGCGGTAAGTTCATCTCGTATAACAAGAACATACACCCAAATGAAAACTGCCAAACTACAACATAGTTGGCAGTTTATTCATTTATGCATATAAGCTCATTTGTTAACGCCCTTGTTACATAGCAAAAACATCACACAGCCCTCCCTAATTAAGTCTAATAATCCGCCACTCACGAAGTAGCATCACAAATCCGAACACAAACTCCTCGTACCAGTTGCGCATTAATTTACATATAGGTAGTTTGAGCGGCTTCGCAACCTATCAATTCGAGCAATGACGTTCATGCGAGCATCTTTTCCGAGCAAAAGTGTTCGGATTAACATTTCAAGTGACTTTAATTAACAATTTTATGCTCAAACGCTCACTTTTGATGTTCGTTTATTTTCGAGTTCGCAAATATATGCACAATACACGTGCTAGATAAGCAAAACTAAAAAGGACTCGAACATGACAACAAACAAACACCCTTCTTTATTTGGGCAATGCTTGGCTGAATTTATCGGTACAGGATTACTCATATTCTTTGGCGTTGGCTGTGTGGCCGCTCTGGTATTAACCGGTGCGACATTCGGACAATGGGAAATCAGCATCATCTGGGGCTTCGGTGTTGCGATTGCAATTTACTGTACTGCTGGCGTTTCTGGCGCACACATTAACCCGGCGGTAACCATCGCACTGGCCATGTTCCATGGCTTTGATAAAGCGAAAGTGGTGCCTTACATCATTTCGCAACTGCTTGGCGCATTCTGCTCTGCTGCGCTGGTTTACAGCCTGTACAGCAACCTATTTACTGATTACGAAATCGCACATAACTTCGTTCGTAGCAGCCAAGACGCACTATCAACAGCAGGTATTTTCTCAACATACCCACATGCTTCACTTTCTTTCTTTGGCGCTTTTGCTGTGGAATTTGTGATTACTGCTGTTTTGATGTTCGCTATCTTAGCGTTAGGTGATGAAAACAACGGCGCATCTCGCGGCGCAATGAATCCTCTACTGATCGGTATTCTTATCGCAGTAATTGGTGGTTCTTTAGGTCCACTGACTGGCTTTGCAATGAACCCTGCTCGTGACTTCGGGCCAAAACTTTTTGCTTACTTTGCAGGTTGGGATTTCGCACTAAGCGGTGCTCGTGATATTCCTTACTTCATCGTTCCAATTCTTGCTCCAATTGCGGGTGCGTGTTTTGGTGGTTGGTTGTACCCACGCGTTATCGGTGCTTACCTACCAATAGAAGGCCAAGGCTGCACAATTCCAAACCAATGTGAAACAGAAGAAGAAGCTGAACAAGCTCAAGCTTAATCACTAAGCGCCCCTACATTTACTAAAATATAAATAACAAAAGAAAAAGGATTCTTACCATGACCGAGCAAAAATACATTGTTGCCCTAGACCAAGGCACCACAAGCTCTCGCGCTGTAATCCTCGACCACGATGCAAACATCGTAAGCTCTTCTCAACGCGAATTTACTCAGATTTATCCTAAAGCCGGTTGGGTTGAGCATGACCCAATGGAAATCTGGGCAACTCAAAGCTCTACATTGGTTGAAGCACTTGCTAAAGCAGGCATTCGCAGCGACGAGCTAGCGGGTATCGGTATCACTAACCAACGTGAAACCACCATTGTTTGGAACAAAGAAACGGGTAAGCCGGTTTATAACGCCATCGTATGGCAGTGTCGCCGTACAGCAGACATCTGTGAAGACCTTAAAGCACGTGGCCTAGAAGACTACGTACGTGACAATACAGGCTTAGTCCTTGACCCGTATTTCTCAGGTACCAAAGTAAAATGGATTCTAGACAACGTTGAAGGCGCTCGCGAAGACGCAGAAGCTGGCAAACTACTGTTCGGTACAGTTGATACGTGGTTAGTTTGGAAGATGACTCAAGGACGTGTTCACGTTACGGATTATACCAACGCGTCACGTACTATGTTGTTCAACATCAATGACCTATGCTGGGATCAGAAGCTACTTGATGAAATGGGCATTCCAGCAGTCATGATGCCAGAAGTAAAACGCTCTTCAGAGGTATACGGTCAAACGAACCTTGGTGGTAAAGGCGGTACGCGTATCCCAATCGCGGGTATTGCGGGTGACCAACAAGCTGCACTTTACGGTCAAATGTGTGTAGAAGCAGGCCAAGCTAAGAATACTTACGGCACGGGTTGTTTCCTTCTAATGAACACAGGCCAAGAGAAAGTAACATCGAAGAATGGTCTACTAACAACGCTAGCATGTGGCCCTAAAGGCGAGCCTGCATACGCGCTTGAAGGTGCGGTATTCATGGGTGGCGCATCTATCCAATGGCTACGTGATGAAATGAAGCTACTGGCTGGTGCAGAAGACTCTGAGTACTTCGCAACCAAAGTAGACTCTTCAAACGGCGTTTACGTGGTTCCTGCATTTACTGGCCTAGGCGCACCCTACTGGGATGCTTATGCTCGCGGTACGATTGTCGGCCTAACTCGTGGTGTTAACTCTAACCACATCATCCGTGCAACGCTGGAAGGCATTGCTTACCAAACGCGTGACGTACTAGACGCGATGCAAGCGGATTCAGGCATCAAGCTAGCGAAACTACGTGTTGATGGCGGCGCAGTAGCGAACAACTTCCTAATGCAATTCCAATCAGACGTGCTGGATACTGAAGTT
Source organism: Vibrio sp. 10N.286.46.A8 (assembly GCF_041470165.1). Taxonomy (NCBI): domain Bacteria; kingdom Pseudomonadati; phylum Pseudomonadota; class Gammaproteobacteria; order Vibrionales; family Vibrionaceae; genus Vibrio; species Vibrio sp. 10N.286.46.A8. Next base: position 15,075 of record NZ_JBFRLX010000009.1, on the reverse strand, counting down.
CACCGCCCGGAAGTAACAGAAGTAACGGCTCTTGGTGCCGCTTACCTTGCTGGCCTAGCGGTTGGTTTCTGGGACAGCATTGACGAGCTTCAAGACAAAGCCGTTCTTAACCGTACCTTCATGCCACACCACGACGAAGAGAAGCGTAACCGCCGTTACAAAGGTTGGAAGCGTGCTATCAAGTGTGCACAGGTTTGGTCTGAACTGCACGATGACGACGAAGAGTAATCTAAGCGTGAGTTAACAGAGGAGCACGAATATTCCCTTATTAATCGATTCGATTGTTCGAACCTCAGCAAACGAAACTAAAAAGAGCACTATTTTGTGCTCTTTTTTGCGTTTCAGGCTCAAATTCCATGTTTTGAGCAGCGTTTTTGCGGTTTAGACATGATTCCTTACCATCATTACTTCTCTCTTTTCATCAATTCGAGCACAATAGTGTGAGTTTATATTTTCGATTTTGACGCGCTAGAGCCCTTTGCGCGCAGGGAGTGGTAAGTTAAGTGAAGCAGATACCAAGACACCAGCAGATTGTAGATCTGGTAAAAACACAAGGATATGTGAGTACCGATGAGCTCGTTGAAAAGTTCGATGTTAGCCCACAAACCATCAGACGAGACCTCAATGAACTTGCCGATAGCAACAAAATCCGTCGCTATCACGGTGGTGCAACCATTCCTTTAAGCTCAGAAAACACCTCTTATAACACGCGTAAAGCGCTTAACTTCAACGAAAAAGACGTGATCGCCGACGAGCTGGTTAAACATATCCCAGATGGCGCAACCTTGTTCGTTGATATCGGCACCACACCTGAATCGGTTGCTCGCGCACTCAACAAAAACCACAAACAGCTACGAGTTGTGACCAACAACATTAACGTTGCCAGCATCCTTCTACCGAACCCTGAGATCAAGGTTATCTTGGCGGGCGGTGAAGTACGTAACCGCGATGGTGGCATCGTCGGTGAAGCGACACTCGATTTCGTGAAGCAGTTCCGCCTCGATTTCGGTATCTTGGGCATCAGTGGCATCGACTTTGACGGCTCGTTACTCGATTTTGACTACCACGAAGTTCGAGTGAAACAAGCCATCATCGAAAACAGTCGCAGCATCTTCTTAGCCGTCGACCACACTAAGTTTGGCCGTAACGCGATGGTTAAGCTCGGTAATATCTCTCAAGCCCACATGGTGTTTACTAATAAGCAGCCACCAGAAGAGATTCTCAACATCCTTAAAGATTCCGCAATACCATTAGAAGTGATCGATACCGCTCGTCCTATGAGCGAATAACTAAACATAAGAGCTCAGTGACGCCACTTTCTTAAATGATTCACGATTCTTTATAGAAAAGTTAATAAAGTAAAACTTGCTCGCTGTCACTGTCGCTTCTATGCTCGAATTAGACTTATTTGAACCTCTGCCTTCATAAGCAGAGGTTTTTTTATGCCCAAATCACATAAAACGCGCATAAACGAAAATAATAAATGACCGCAAACGAAAGTTCATATAGGATTCAATTATGTTCTAAAATGCTCGTTCGCTCAGAAAGAGGTCAAAACCATGAGTGCTCAACAAAATAATTCAAACAACAGTACACCTTCCACTTTAGACTTGATCGTGATTGGCGGCGGCATCAACGGTGCAGGCATCGCGGCAGACGCATCAGGTCGTGGTCTAAACGTTGGCTTATACGAAGCAAATGATTTCGCATCTGCAACGTCTTCTGCCAGCTCAAAGCTTATCCACGGTGGCCTACGCTACCTTGAACATTACGAGTTTCGTTTGGTTTCGGAAGCACTCGCGGAACGTGAAGTCTTGTTAAGAAAAGCACCTCATGTTGCTCAACCAATGCGTTTCCGTTTACCACATCGACCATTTTTACGCCCGGCTTGGATGATTCGCTGTGGCCTATTCCTTTACGATAACTTGGGTAAGCGCACCACTCTTCCTGGAAGTAAGACCGTCAACTTAGCGAAATCAGGCCTACTGAAACCAGAAATGAAGACAGGCTTCGAATACTCAGATTGCTGGGTTGATGATGCGCGTATGGTGTTGCTCAACGTATTAGCAGCAAAAGAAAACAACGCAGAAGTTCGTAACTACTGCCGAGTTGAAAAAGCGCACCGTGAAGGCGGCATCTGGCATGTGACGATCCTTGATGTGATGACAAACCAGCGTTTTGAACGTAAAGCGAAAGCACTGGTCAACGCAGCTGGCCCTTGGGTTAAGCAGTTCTTTGATGATGGATTAGAGCAAGCTTCGCCTCGTAATATTCGTCTGATCAAAGGCTCTCACATTGTTGTGCCACGTATTCACGACGAACCACAAGCGTACATCCTGCAAAACAAAGACAATCGTATTGTGTTCATGATCCCTTACCTAGATAAGTTCTCGATCATCGGCACTACCGACCTTGAATACAAAGGCGACCCACGTAACGTCGCAATTGATGATGTCGAAGTGGATTACTTGATTGATATTGTTAACCAACACTTTGTTAAACAGCTTGGCCGTGAAGATGTGGTTTGGACATACAGTGGCGTAAGACCGCTTTGTGACGACGAATCGGATTCACCACAAGCGATCACTCGTGACTACACGTTGGAATTGGACGCAGAGCTAGATCAAGCACCACTGCTTTCGATCTTCGGTGGCAAACTAACCACTTACCGTAAACTCGGCGAAGCAGCACTTAAGAAGCTTGAGCCACACCTAACCAACATGGGAGCACCTTGGACAGCTAACGACACGCTTCCAGGTGGTAACTTTAGTTGCAGCAGAGAGCAGCTTGCGAAGATGATCCACACTAAATACCCTTGGGCATCTGAAGCGTTGTTACTTCGCTACGTGACTCAATTTGGTACTTACACGTGGAAGCTACTGGAAGCCGCAAATAGCGAAGCTGACCTTGGCATTCAATTCTCAAGCGAAGCGCATGGCGTTTATCAAGTTGAAATCGATTACTTGATCAATGAAGAGATGGCGATGACTGACGAAGATATCTTGTGGCGCAGAACCAAACTTGGCCTGTACATGAGTGAATCAGAGCAGCAAGCAGTAACGGATTACCTGAAAGAGAAGCTACAAAGCAAGGTAGTGAGCTTTTCTCAAGTAGGCTAACCCCACCAGCCTAAGCATGGTTCAAGAACATACTTAACAACGAAGCTTAGCGTCCCCCGCGCTAAGCTTTTTTATTGCCTGCTATTCCGGCCTAAGAACTCGATCAGATAAATCTCTCGATTGATCGTCTCCTTCGCACGGACTGAGGCTTTGTTCACTCCCCCCATTTTCAACAAAAACTAAATAGTGTTTTATTAATCCGGTTGATTATCAACTTCATAAAAGGTTGCTATTCTTTACCTCAACGAAACAACACATTTAAAAACGCTCACCATGTCAGCGCTTTAATAAGGAATCTATTCCATGCAAAAAGTTATTCTGCTCACAGGCTCTACCGATGGTATCGGCTTCGAAACGGCAAAAGTACTTGTTCAACAAGGTCACCACGTTTTATTGCATGGACGTAACCCAAGCAAGCTCAAAGACGTAGAGCAGCAACTTGTGGCTATCTCTGCAGAAGCTAAAATTCAAAGTTACGTGGCAGACTTGTCTGTTCTGGCTGATGTGGATGCGTTGGCTGACGAAATAATTGCTGAGCACGATAAGATTGATGTTCTGATTAACAACGCAGGTGTGTTCAACACTCCGAACCCGATCACTAAGGACGGTTTAGATGTTCGTTTTGTTGTGAATACTATTTCACCATACCATCTGACTAAACGTCTGCTACCTGCCCTCGATGCATCTAGCCGAGTGGTGAACCTGTCTTCAGCGGCGCAAGCAGCAGTGAACATCGAAGCGCTAGAAGGTAAAAAACCGCTTTCTGATGGCGACGCTTACGCACAAAGCAAGCTTGCGATCACTATGTGGACTCGCGAGATGGCAAAAGAGTTAGGCTCTACGGGGCCAATGGTGGTTGCGGTTAACCCAGCTTCGTTACTAGGCAGCAAGATGGTGAAAGACGCTTACGGTATTGCAGGCGGCGACCTAAGCATTGGTTCTGATATTCTAGTTCGCGCATCATTGTCTGATGAGTTCGCACAAGCGGGCGGTCAATACTTTGATAACGACAACAACACGTTTGCGAACCCGCACCCAGATGCGATTTACGGCGATAAATCGCAGCAAGTTGTCGCTAAAATTGAAGAGATCATCAAAGCAACACTTTCTTAATTGCGACGACTCGTACTGAGTTAATTTGCAAATCTCAATAAAAAGCCCTGCGTTTCTAATAAATTAACTTAGACACGCAGGGCTTTTTCGTACAACGTTTGTCTCTACGTTTGTTCCCAATACGGCGGGTTGCCATAGTATTCAGAGAAGTAGTCAATGAAGGCTCTCACCTTTGGTGCAAGTAACCTTGTGCTTGGGTACACAGCCCAAATTGCAGGCTCTGAGGTTAATGGGTAATCTTCTAATATTTGAACCAGCTGACCGCTTTTCAGTTGTTCATAGGCACACCAATTCGATGTCACCGTGATACCCAAACCACCTGAGGCTGCGTCACGCAGTGCTTCTCCGTTATCTGCCCTGAACGACCCAGATGCCTTAATCGTCTTAGGCCCGCTTTCAGTATTGAAGGTCCAGTTTTCTAAACCAATTAAGCTAATACACTGATGATCATTAAGATCTCGAGGTGTGGCTGGCTTACCATATTTGATTAAGTAATCAGGCGATGCACACACAATACGCTTGTCTGTCGCAAGTTTTCGGGCAATCAGTGTCGAGTCTTTCAGCTCCGAGATACGAATCGCGATATCAAAGCCACCCTCAACAACATCCACCATCGAATCTGATAGCCTGAGATCGACTTTTAACCCAGAGTAGCGCTCTAAGAATCCAGGTAAAGCAGGAACAAGATGCAAACGCCCAAAAGACGCAGATGCGGTAACTCGCAGCGTTCCGGTTGGAGAATCACAACCCACACCGACCGCCGATTTGGCAGCATCCACGCTCGATAACACTTCTTCAGCATGAGGTAAGAATGCTTCCCCCTCTTCGGTTAAAGAGACCTTACGAGTGGTTCTGTGGACCAAGCGAACGCCTAAATTGTCTTCCAGTTTACTGATGTGCGAGCTTGCAACAGCAGGAGACAAACCAAGCTCTTGCCCAGCCATGCTGATGTTATGTGTGGAAGCTAAACGAACAAACAATTTGAGGTGTTCAATATTCATGAGATTACCAATAAAATCTTAAAAATCGTGTACCAATAACCCTCATTATGCGTCATTCACATAACAATACAACGTATTAACTCAGTTGAATTGTGAAGAAGTGATTGAACCAAAACGAAAAAAAACTCCCGAAGGAGTTTTTATCTAAGTCTGTAATTCGCCATTTAACTAGTCAGAAAAATTACCAACTCACTAGCCCGTTAAACGAGCATGCAGTGAATCTTTAAGCTCAGAACGATCATGTTTCAATTGGTGCATCGAGCCGTCATCAATGGGTGAATCTTTCAGCTCTAGTTTACGAATCTCTTTATCAAGGTTGTCGTATGTCTTCATATCTGCTGCAAAGCCATCGTCAGTTTTAGCAAGCTCAGCAATTTTGTCTTTCATTTCAGGAAATTCGTGAACAAGAGAGTGATTTTCACCTAGCATAGAAACCTCTTAAGTTGAGTAAAGTGATTGGTAGTACACATTCATTATTTACCTTAGCAAGGGACTCAAATAACAAATGAGATCCAGTACACAGCCTAGAATATAGACAGTTCAGATTCACAAATTTACAACATAAATCGGTAGGGATGCGTTGTTTTACATAGAAGAAAGCCTCACGTAATCGCAAGGCTTTGTAGAGGTGAGTTCTTTATAAGAACAGTGACAGAAATGATAATAACAGCAGCTAAAAAGTATTTTCAAAAAAGGATTAGCTGCTACACCCACCAGAATGAACTCGATTCATTTGATCATGTGAAGACGTGTCAGAGCCTGTCGATTGGCATCCTGCCACGAACAATAGCGTTACAGATAAGATAAGCCATTTCATAATTAATTCTCTTTTAGTCATGACTAAAGCATAGTGCTTAAAAGCGCGGATACCTCAGTCATTAACTAAAGCCTTACCTGCCGATAAAGCCTTAGTTAATGAACAAAGCATCGCTTCATTAACTAACGACCTGTCTTCGTGCAAAAAACTTTCACCAAACGAACAAAAAACAGTCACAACTCTCTCTAAGCTTCACAAAAACCGGCCTTTCAATTCCTTTTAGTTATTATCTAAATAACATCAATTCATTTTTAGAATCACCGCCAAACCGATACATTAGTGTCATCTCCTAATGACGACCTCAAGGTAAACGATATGAAAAAGACCATTTTAGCAACACTGATTACCATCACATCAATGCAAACAATGGCAGCAGTTGAAGTAACCGACGAAAACTTCGCTCGTGCAGAAAGCGACCTTTACTTCACTCAACAGTTAGAGCATCAACCGGTTAATGTTTTTGAGCATAATCGCGAGAACGTAACGGTAGAGAACCAAATGATTATCCGCTCTAACACCGACCTGCTCTATTCAACCGCGGTTGTCGATGTCTCAGAAGGCGCAACATTCAAGCTGGCGAAAGGCGATGCGTACCAGATCATGCATATCTTCAATAACAATCATGATAACCACATGGCCATTTATGGTGGCGAAGAAATTTACATCGACTCAGAAATCGCAGGTTCAGACTACATCTACATACTGATGCGAACTGCAACAAGTGCTGGCGCAGATGAAGCGCATCGACTGCAAGATGCGGCGGTCATTAATGCGAAATCAGCTAAGCCTTTTGAACCTGCTTCAGATTGGGATGATGCTTCTCGAGATAACGTCCGAGCAAAATGGGAGAAGCTAGTTAATGACATCAAGACAGAAGAAGCCTTCACACCAAACATCACAGCAACATCAGATAACAAGCAGTTTATGATTGGTACTGCGGTAGGTTGGGCTGGTATGCCGGCAGAGCATGCTGTGTATACATCACGAGCGGGCACAGGTAAAACAGAATGTGCAAACATCACGTTTGAAGCACCCTCATTACGTTATGACGAAGGCGGTTATTGGTCAATTACGGCCTATTCAAGCCAAGGTTGGTTAATGACGAACAACAACAGCGCTGATTCAACGACATCAACACCCAATAAAGACGGTTCTTACACGATTCACTTTGCGCCAAAAGGGCAAACCTGTGACGCTGCAAATAACGTAATTGAAGTAAACGATGATGGCTGGAACTTCGCAGTTCGTGCATACCGTCCTAGCGATGAAGCGGTAGCATCCGGTGAGATGCACAACTTCCCACAGGTCACGGCTAAGTAGCGGGGAATAACGACTGAGTTGCGAGTGATTAGTGTTAATTAACTGGCAATAACAGCTGCTAACAATAACCTAGCCTCTCATTTGAGAGGCTTATTGCTTTTCTTTTATGATGGCTTGGGAGGTAGTGATAATTTTGCGCTTAAGCCATTGATTCATCGGGTGCATTCTCTTGTTATGAGATTCCACCAACACGATTTTTTTGAGCTCTTCCGGCGCATAATCAGGAAAAGAGAGATAATCGAACTCTTCATTAAGATAAAGAGCAAGCTGCTTGGAACACGGTAGAATCATGTCACTTTGTTTAATGACCTCTAATAGCGTGTGCAAATACGAGCTTCTTGCTTTCACTTTAAGCTGCTCTGTCGACAAATGCTTGGCGATATAAGGCTGAATATCATTCCACCCCGGTATCACCAAACTCGCGTATTCCGCTTCATCGATCTCTTGCTGTGAAATCACTTTACCAGCTAATAGGTGGCCGGTTTTAACCAACCCTACAAAGTCATCCTCACCGATAATCTGATGGGTAAACTGCTTATTCGTGTCGATTGGAGAAAAGTTGATAGCTGCTTGTATCTCGCCATCCAACAATTTTTTCAGCGTTTGAGAGCCCCAATTAACAATATTGACTTGAGCATTCGGCGCTTCTTGAATGAGACCGAGGCATAAACGCGCCCCGAGCCAGTTCGAGATAAAACCGTTAATCGCAATCGTGATGTTGCCTTGATACTCGGCAGGGTCAAAGCTTGGGGTTTCAAGAATCACGTCGTCTAAGCTTTCCATGATCATTGGCAGTCGTTCACCAAGCTCTAACGCACGTGGAGTTGGCTTCAAACCGGAATGGACACGAGTAAACAATTCGTCATCAAAGTATTCTCTCAATCGCCCTAGTGCTTTACTCACTGCGGGCTGACTCAACGCCAATTTATTGCCAGCAATGCGAGTATTTTGGGTTTCTAGCAAAACCAGAAAAACGCGGATTAAATTGAGATCCAATTGTTTCATAGTTACCTGTCATTAAAGTTTGGTCAGGGAGATATTTAGCCGTCTGGCGATAAAAGCTAACTTAGCGAATATCTCTCTCATTATGGCTCATTTGACGATTGATTCGCTTAACGATCTTTAACTCTTTCTTACTCTCTAGACAAACTAAACAATAAATCATCATAGAAAAAAGCAGAACTTCAATTCCTTAAAGTTCTGATTTAACAATCCATGACTGCTTACGCTCTGCGCTTTTTGAAGGCGTGCCAGCCAGCGCTGAAAATTGTTTTTAACACCACACCTAATGCGCTTAGTTTAGGGTCGGCATTCTTGCCAGAGGCGATGCGCCACATTTGATGTTCATACCAAACCAGCCCGACCATCGCCATCCTGTCTAAAGCGGGCTTTCCTGTGGTTGGCACCGTTAGCGGCATACCGTGGCTAGGGTTTTCAATTAACTTGTTAGGGAAATCTGGATCAACCGCCATTGTGCGCGCAATACCAATAAAATCGGTCGCCGAGGTGTTTAATGCTTCATTCATTGCTTGCGCGGTTCGAAAACCACCCGTGACCACCAGCGGAGTGCTCACAAGCTTTCTCGCCTTCACCATGTAATCCATAAAATACGCTTCACGCTTTACCGTGCTGGCCTTGATTGATTCAGTCTTGTTCTTTGAACCCATCATTGATGGACTTTCATAAGTGCCGCCGGAGATCTCAATCAGGTCGATACCGTTATCACTCAGTGTTTGCACAACCTGCATCGACTCTTCTTCAGTGAAGCCACCTTTCATGAAGTCAGCGCTATTGAGCTTAATTCCGACAGGGAAATCTTCACCGACCTCTTTTCGAATCGCGCGATAAACCTCAAGCACGAAACGAAGTCTGTTTTCGAGTGAGCCACCCCATTTGTCTTGGCGTTGATTGTGTCTCGAAGACAAAAACTGACTCACGAGATAACCATGAGCACCGTGGATCTGCACACCAGTAAAACCCGCTTGTTTTGAAAGCTTTGCACTCAACGCGAATTTATCAATAATTGCGATTATTTCCGTCTCAGTCAGAGCTCGTGGCGTATTGAAGCCTTTTTCTAATCCGCGCTCTAAAGAAATAGCCGAAGGAGCAACCGGGCTATCACATAAGAATTTAGGGATTTGCTTTCCTGGGTGGTTCAATTGCATCCATATCTGCGAACCATTTTGTGTTCCAGCCTTCGCCCACTCACGAAATACGCTTAAGTCACTTTGCTCATCCAACACAACGTTTTTAGGTTCACCAAGCGCACCTCTATCGACCATAACGTTGCCCGTCATGGATAGGCCAATTCCTCCTTGAGCCCAACGCTGGTAAAGCGTGACTAAACCTTGCTTAGGGTTATGATGTTTATCACCTAGCTGTTCACTCATTGCCGATTTGAACAGGCGATTTTTGATTACTTGGCCATTAGGAAGAGAAAAAGGGTCGTTGAGGCAGATTGGATTCATGCGCGAGCTTACTTTCTTAGGTTTATATATTGAGTCCAGTATGCCCTATTTTATCCGACAGTTCTGAGCATTTAGTGCCTATTTCGAAGCAACTTTTGCTCAATAATAAAATGCCAGCGGCATAACAGCTGGCATTAATCGATTATAAATAGAATCTTAAAGAACTAATCTGTTGCGACTGGAGTTCGCTAATCAGGAAGGTTCAAACACCCTTTACGCTCACGATAATTGTCGTTATTGTGATTCTTTACGCCATAACCACAAGGACTGTCTGAGAGTTATGAACAGCACGATTGAAACTATTCTGGGGCACCGCTCCATTCGTCAATATACAAATCAACCGATTGAAAAAGCACAACTTGATGCGATTATTCAGGCTGGTCTCGCGGCTTCGTCATCAAGCTTACTGCAGGCTGTTTCTATCGTGAGAGTGACAGACACAGAGAAGCGTAAACTGTTAGCCGAATACGCAGGCAATCAAGCTTACGTTGAGAATGCGGCTGAGTTTTTAGTGTTCTGTATCGACTATCAACGCCACGCTCAAATCAACCCTGAAGTGAAAACCGACTTTACTGAACTGACCCTGATTGGCGCGGTAGATTCTGGCATCATGGCGCAAAACTGCATGCTGGCAGCTGAGTCTCTAGGTTTAGGTGGCGTGTACATTGGCGGGCTGCGTAACAGCGCACAACAAGTCGATGAACTGTTAGAACTACCACTACATACCGCAGTGTTGTTCGGAATGTGCTTAGGTCATCCGGCACAGCAACCAGAGGTGAAGCCTCGCCTTCCAGCTCATGTGGTGATGCACGAAAACCAATACCAACCGCTGAGCCTAGATGAAATTGCCAGCTACGATGATTCAATGCAAAGCTACTACGCAAGCCGTTCAAGCAACCAAAAGCAGAGCAGTTGGTCACAGCAGATCACTCAAAAGCTGTCTGGCGAATCTCGCCCGCATATCCTGCCTTACTTAAACAGCAAGCAGCTGACCAAGCGTTAAGCCGTTAAGAGCTTGCAACAAACCACAGCAAACAGCAGCACAAACAAAAATGTCAGCGTAATATACGCTGACATTTTTATTTATCCAGAGGCGGCTAGATTACAGATATTTCTCAATCGGTAACAACTGTAGGAAGCCTGACTGCATTCGTTCCCACTTACCCGTTTCTGGTTCGCTGTCCCAGCTTTGATCGCCTGAATACCAATACACATCACCGTCTTCCAGTTCCAAACGCCAGCTATTGTCGTCACTCATTGCTTGCTCAATAGTTTTTGCTAACGTTTCAGCAATCTCTTTATTCTCGATGATCAAAACCGATTCCGTGTTTAGGTAGGTAGAACGTAAGTTGAAGTTGAATGAGCCAATACTCGCGATACTGCGGTCAAACACCACGGATTTAGCGTGCAAGCCATAGGCCGTTTCAGGCGCACATTTCGACACGTCTTGAGTCGATACTTCACAAAGCTTGGATTCTGGTTTTAGCTCAAACAGGTCGATGCCATGCTCCAACATATCGTAGCGTCGACCCGCGTATGCAGAGTGATTAGTCACAAGATCATTAGACGCCATAGAGTTCGTTAGCGCTTTTATCTCAACCCCCTGGTTGTTCAATACCTGCCACTCTTCAAGCTGACCATCATCGAATACAAGGTAAGCCGATTCCAACAAGATCTCTTGTTTCGATTCGCTCGCTAACTTCCCTAGAAGAATCGCGGTCGCTTTCGGTTCATCGGTATTATCTGAGTCCTCAGGGACGGGCTGATCGTAAACAAAGCGCGCATTCACCCAAGTCATCTCACCAATCACCTCTTTCAGTAAGCTATCAGAAGCCTTACGATCTAATGGTAATTCAGGATAATTTTGATAATGCGGAACGACAATATTATCTATCTTCGAGAGATCAGGTTGCTCGTCATCACCCAGCATATCGACAGGGTAAGACCAACGGCTGTTCCAGTATTCAACAAAACTGGTTTGGATGGTGTTAACTACCGAGCCCATGACTAATACATCGCGGTCTCGGAAATTGATTTCATCAGAAAGGTCGAAATATTCATCACCAATATTACGCCCACCCACCACAGACAAGGTGCCATCGACGGTAAACGACTTATTGTGCATGCGGCGATTTAAGCGAGAAAAATCACCGACAAAGCTCAGCCATTTACTGAAGCCGCGGCGTGTTGGTGTTGGGTTGAAGATACGAATCTCGACGTTCGGGTGCGCATCCAATGCCGACAGCAAACCTTCACGTTCGTTAAGGTTGATATCATCCAGCATTACGCGAACCTTCACACCACGCTCAGCCGCGACTAATAAACGGCTCGCGAGATAGCTGCCCGATTCGTCAGAGTTCCAGATGTAGTATTGAATGTCGATGGTGTGCTCGGCACTTTCAACCAGCGCTAATCGCTGTGCTAAAGCATCCCAACCCGACTCTTGCAGACGAACCGCAGTGGTGCCTTGCTCTAAAGCTTCAGGCTGAAATTCATTGGTTAGAACCGATAAAGAACTAGGTGCAGGAGAGGTTGGCGGTTCTGTTGGATGATCGATGCCTTCAGGAAGTGAAGAACACCCACCTAAAACGGCGATTAAGATTAACGTTAAACTGATGCGTTGGAGCACAGGCATGTATCTGACTTCCTTTTCACGATGGCGTCTTTAGAAACTTTCCGTAAAGCTTTTCAATGAACAAGCTATTCCGATCTATTCATTGATTATTACTGCTAAAGCCTGAAATTTATAGGTAATTATCCAGTATAAATTTAAAGGTCGGTAAATTGGCCTACAGATCACTTAAGTTGAGTGAGCGCCAAACAGTATAAACTCAGCGGCTTTTCGACCATTTCAATGGTGAGCTCTGTTCGGTCTGGGTTACAGTTCAACGCCAAAGCGTAGCCGTGTAAATAATCCACCAGCAAGTCCAACGCATTTTTGGTTTGCTCTTCCGTTAACGCTAACGGGCTCAACACCGCTTCAAAACGTTCACTAAATACCTCCATCGGCCCGAGAGATTTCATGGTCAATAAGGTTTCTAACAAGCCTCTATATTCGTTGAGCATCGACAAGTAACTCACACTGAGCCGATATAGGTTATCTTGCCAGTCTTGATTCAGCTCTGGCTGTGCCACTTCTTCAATCAAAGAAACTGTGATTGCCTCAAGCAGATCGTTTTTGTTTTTGAAGTAATGGTATATGGCCATCGCATCTACCCCGAGTTCTGTCGCCAACCCTCGAATACTTGGCACTTTGCCACTCTCTCGCATCATGCTTTTAGCAATGGTGAGAATTCTATCCGCGCTGAGTTGGCTTGATCCACTCTTTGGTCGACCTCGTTTCTGATCCTTGACAGTCATACCGTCACCTCTTAAACTTTATTTCTACACTGTAGAATATTTTAATTTATTACCGTGTAGATGCCAAGTTTCTCATCGCTATCGGAGTTAAAAATGTCAAATATTGTATTCATAGCAACCAGCCTTGACGGTTACATTGCAGACAAACAAGGTGGCTTAGATTGGCTGCAAGCGATTCCAAATCCAGACGGTGAAGACATGGGCTACAACGCCCACACCGATCGTATCGATGCACTGGTTATGGGGCGTAATACAATGGACATGGTGTTGAGCTTTGGCATTGATTGGCCTTACAGCAAGCCAGTCTATGTACTGAGCAACACTTTGAATGAAGTACCTCAAGATCTTGAAGGTAAAGTATTTTTGATGAAGGGCGATCTTAAACAGATTGTCGCGGATTTGAATAACAAAGGCCTAAAGAACTTGTACATCGATGGCGGCATCACCATTCAAAACTTCATGAAAGAAGACTTGATTGATGAGCTGATCATCTCGACCATTCCAGTCTTACTTGGTGGTGGATCTCCGTTATTTGGTGACTTAGTTTCCCCTGTCGATTTTACATTGAAAGGCGTCACGACATACCTTGATGAAATAGTGCAAACGCATTACTTACGTAAGCGTTAAAGCTGTTGTTGCTCTAAGGGCATGAAAGGATCAACACCGAAAACATTGTTCACGCTGCATAACCTTTATAGCCCCTACTAAAACCTCCCCTAAAGTAGTACCCTTTATCGTATTTCATTCTTAATGGTATTTATGTCTTATGAAGCTTTTGGTCGATCGCACTGGTGAACAGTTTTTAGAAATTCTGCAAGAATCGGGAGACACGCTGACGGTTCAATTCATTACCAATGAAGGCAATCGGAAGGGTAAGCCGTTCCAAGATAACTTGAGTGGATTGTTCCTCACAGGGTGGAAGCCGCGCACCACTTCAACCGCCATCGGATTAGAACGCTTTAAGCAAGGCAAACTTGAAGATCCCAAAGTGAGTTTCGCATTGCACCAACTCTATCCACTCGGTCGAGACGTAAAGTTACCTTCTGGTGATATCGCAACTATCGCGAGTTACGCCAATACCCATGCCGACGGCTACTATATGTTTGTGCGCCTCAACGATGAATTAACCCGACTCAAGATTACACCCGATTGGGAACTGCAACCTTCCGCTCAAAGATTGGCTCTGCCTTATTACCCAGCCCCAAGAACTAAAAAAGAGCTCGACAACATTGACGATTTTGATGCGTGGGCGGGCGGCTTCTAAACACTCCTAACCTACGCCCAATAGCACATAATACCCAAGTTATTATCAATTATTTTTTGACAATAATTCAAATGTAGCACTGTTTATCGTTACAAATATTCCTACTATTATTTATCCATCGACACAGACTGCAGCTCAATAAACAAAGAGTGGCGCTGTAAACACAGACAAATCACCATTTCGGTGAAAAATAATATAGGTACGAACATGACTCAACTAACTATCGTCGCAAACATCGTCGCTAACGAAGACAAAATTGAATTGGTTAAAGCAGAGCTGCTAAAACTGATTGATATTACTCGCGCTGAAGAAGGCTGCATCAACTACGACCTTCACCAAGACAATGAAAACCCAGCACATTTCACTTTCTACGAAAACTGGACATCACGTGAACTTTGGCAAACACACATGGGTAATACTCACCTTGCTGAATACATGGCAGCAACCGAAGGTAGTGTTACGTCATTTACACTTAACGAGATGACTAAGATCGCTTAAGTACAGTTTCAGTAGTCTGCTACTAGAAAGCACACTGACAAGCTATCGAGTTCGATTTGAAAGCCCCGCTGCACGTCAGCGGGGCTTTTTTCATTTATGTGTCCCGTCCTGAAAT
>NZ_JBFRLX010000008.1:32556-55098 GCF_041470165.1 Vibrio sp. 10N.286.46.A8 | reverse complement strand
ATATCAGACTTGCTGTTACTAAATCACGACCTATAATGCTGAAAACCGGAGCGTCTGCCAACGCTCCGGTTTTTTTGTGTCCGAAGAAAAGTAAACTCGTCTGCCAACGGTTTTACTACGCATTTCGCGAGAGACACATAATTTTATGAATCAAGGAAAACACCATGCGTATCGAACAAGAACTTAAGTTAGGTTTCAAAGATGTACTCTTCCGTCCGAAGCGTTCTACCCTTAAAAGCCGTTCTCAAGTTGAATTAACCCGCGATTTTACATTCAAGCATAGCGGTCGTCAATGGTCTGGTACTCCAGTAATTGCAGCTAACATGGATTCGGTAGCAAGCTTTGAAATGGCAGCTGCTCTAGCAGAGCACGGTGTTATGACTGCAGTACACAAGCACTACACAGTAGAGCAGTGGGCTGAGTTTGCTAAAACAGCAGACAAGAAAACTCTGAACAACGTTTTTGTATCAACAGGTACATCTGAAGCTGAGTTCGAGAAAGTTAAGAAGATCATGGCTCTTAGCGAAGAGTTTGTATTTATCTGTATTGATATCGCTAACGGCTACTCAGAGCACCTTGTTGAGTTCGTACAGAAAGTACGTGCTGAATTCCCGACTAAAGTTATCTCTGCGGGTAACGTTGTAACGGGTGACATGGTTGAAGAGCTAATCCTAGCGGGCGCAGACATCGTTAAGGTTGGTATCGGCCCTGGTTCTGTTTGTACTACTCGTGTTAAAACAGGCGTAGGTTACCCTCAACTTTCTGCAATCATCGAGTGTGGCGACGCGGCACACGGCCTTGGCGGCATGATCATCGGTGACGGTGGCTGTTCATGTGCGGGTGACGTATCTAAAGCGTTCGGCGGCGGTGCTGATTTCGTAATGCTAGGCGGCATGCTAGCTGGTCACTCTGAGTCAGGCGGTGAAGTTGTAGAGCAAGACGGTAAGCAATACATGAAATTTTATGGCATGTCTTCACAGTCGGCGATGGACAAGCACTCAGGTGGTGTTGCTAAGTACCGTGCTGCGGAAGGTAAAACTGTTTTACTTCCATACCGTGGTTCTGTTCACAACACAATTTCTGACATCCTTGGTGGTGTACGTTCAACTTGTACATACGTAGGCGCAGCAAAGCTTAAAGAGCTAACTAAGCGTACGACTTTCATCCGTGTACAAGAGCAAGAGAACAACGTATTCGGTAAAGAGTAATCTGAACGAGTTCGAATAGTTTGAAAATCAAGAGCCGCTTTTTAGCGGCTCTTTTTTTGTTTGGGACTTATAAAAACATTATTTAGTGGGAACGTATCAAGACCGGAAGTCGTATATTTTTTATCCCTTTAATATCAACAATTTAGTAAAGGTTTAAATGTGTGTTACGTACACGCATTGTGATATCATAGAGACATAATTCCCTGCAGTTTTTTGTATGAACCAGTTAAATAAACACAACACTTCTCTTCGTGATTTACTTGAACTAGAAGAAAACCAATTAGATTCCAATATCTTAAGCTCACTAGTCGACCTTGATTCTATCGATCTCGTCTTAAGGGAATGCTTAACTATTGATGAAATGAGGGAAGCTGGAAGTTTTTTTACTGGTTCGGAATTGGCGGCATCAGCTGTAAATGCCTTTCAGTCACCTATAACGTTCGATTCTGTGGTATTGGACCCAACGTGTGGCGCTGGTAATTTGCTTATTGAATGTTCGCGAAGGTTAGATGTGGAATCTACTCTGTCTGAAACACTTAATAAGTGGGGGAAGGTTCTTCATGGGTTTGATATCCATGAATCTTTCGTTGAAGCTACACGACTAAGAATAGTTATTGAAGCTTTATACCGAGGTGCAAAAAAAGACTGCAGTATCGATACTGCTATAAAATTTCTTACCAACATCAAACATCAAGATGCTTTGGCAGTATGTCCTGACTCTATCAGCAATGTGACCCATGCAATAATGAACCCTCCTTTCACTATATGGCCATCTCCAAAAGAGTATTATTGGAAAGAAGGTAAAGTGAACGCTGCTGGTATTATTTTTGACCAATATTTAAGGGTGCTTTCAGAAGATTGTCAAGTCAGTGCAATTCTGCCAGACGTACTTCGTTCAGGTAGTCGTTACGAGGACTTTAGAAGTTTTTGTTCTAGCTTATTTGAAGCTCAATGCTCAGTTTGGGGAAGTTTCAACACAAAGACAAATGTTGACGTATTCGTATTGTCAGGTGTGATTAAACACGAAGGTACAACACAAATCGCTTGGTTCGAAGATATTGGAGAATATACCAGATTATCGGATCTGTTTGATGTTCGAACTGGCCCGTTAGTCGCGTATCGAGATGCAAAAGAAGGGGAGAGCTATCCTTATTTTCATCCTAAAAATTCAATAGCTTGGAATATTATTACTCAGGTTGATGAAGAACGAAAATTCTCGGGAACAGTACTTATGCCACCATTTATAGTTGTAAAAAGAACTTCTAGTCCTAGTGACCGTTATCGCGCGTCTGCCAGTATTATTCATGTGAAAAAGTTAACAGCGGTTGAAAATCACATGATTGTTGTAACTCCTAAAAGTGGAACTCTAAAAGACTGTAAGAAACTACTAAAAATATTAAAATCAGATAGAACGAATGTTTTTTTGAATGATAGAGCTAGAATGCGCCACTTGACAGTATCTGTGGTAAAAAGCATCCCGATAGATTGATATAATTGAAAATTTATCGGGATTTATAGATTATTTGTTAAATAATATTTTCATATTTCTCTGTAATAACGTAGTCTGATTTTCTCTCCTGATTCTAGCTTTATTTGTGTTTTCATATAAATAAAAATAATTCTCAGAATAATGTGTAAGTTCAGACTGTACATACTCCATTAACATGAAGATAAAATCTCTCACCTTATAAATGTTTTTTAAGCTGAGATCAAATTCTTGTGAGTCTGGATCTACTTTTGTTCCATGTCCTATTGCATTTCTTTGGTTTAACAGATTCTCATCAATATATTTTTCACGACCTTTTATGATAACTATTTCACCAATACCAACAATTTTAAGAAATGAATTGAGAATTTTTAAATTTAGATTGTCATGTGTGTTGATGAAATCTTTATTCTTTTCTTTAATAATTGAATTTGGAAGATTGAACTTAGCTTCATTGGAATCGTAAAACTTTTCTACTAAATTTAGTTCGTTTGTCAGAGTTAACGAATTATTTGACTCGTAAGCACTTTTTATCTGGCCTTTTAGAGATATGGCTTCAAAGTTGAAAGTTAGATTTCTCAACGGGACTTTTTGGTCAGAAACATATTTAAGGTAATGCTTACATGCATTTTTGACGTAGCCTTCCCAGTGTGAATAGATCAGAAGAACAGCTGATTTCATTATCAAATGTTCATTACTGCTATTTGCAAGAAACAACAGGTCACCAATTTCTTTCTTTCTCCAATCTAAGTCTTCTATCAAGTGGTCTAGAAATACTTCTAAATTATCTTGCTTGGCCATTAGCTGAAATATTCAATTGTAAATTGGTTAATGTCTTTGTATCTTTTGATCGCTCTTACACCGCGGCGGAATGAATCGGTCACAGCTTGTTCGCTATATATATCTTTGATTAGTTGACAGATTTCGTCGTCGCATTTTTCTTCTAAACTAGAAATGTTTTTTGATATGCCTATAGTTAACATTTCATAGACAGACACGTTGAAACTTCCTCTGAACCTTGTGCCATCAAATTTTTTGAAAGAGCTATCTGATAGTAACCTGTCAAGTAGAATAAAAGTTGCCTTAAAGTCATTAATAAATGCTTCTCTATCAGCAACTTCAATCAATCGAACGGTTTCCTTATCAATGAAATCATCAAGAACAATTTTGTTGATTGATCCATAGCTAGAATAATTAACTTTATTAGTATAACCAATAAAGGTTCTTAGAATGAGCTCCATGTGTTCTTCTTTTTCAAGGTCATCTTCCTTCAAAGAAATACAACTTAGAAATTCAGGGAAGTTTTTTAGGTCGTTGAGAATGTCGAAAAATGAAGCGTCGATCATTAAAATTACACAGTTTCTAACTTCTTGTGCCGTTAAGTGTGATCCGCCAGTATTTAGCCTTTGAAATAGTTCATATGGAGCTTCTGTACTACTTTGAGATAAAATGATACTTACGCTTAATTTTGAACGACGGATCAACCGTTGAGTCGACATCGGTAGCGTATCCCATGTTTGACCTTCGAGGGCAGGGATGTAATTGCAAGTGTCTAATACTAGAGGGTCATGCCCTTCTAATACGCCAAAGAGTTGAAAAATTGTAGATAGACGCTGTACACCGTCAACAATGTTCCATGTATGGTCTTCGTTTTGAGCAACAAATAATTCTGGGATAGGTATTCCAATTAAAATTGATTCAATCAATTTAGTTTTCTGATGATCTTCCCAGCGAAACAATCGTTGGTACGCAGGGTCAAGAATCAGGTCTCCATCACGATATAGATTTACGAGCTCACCGATAGACATAGAATAACCATCTGTTCTAACAGTGTGGGATGCGCTTTCTATTTGCTCTACAATTTTATCTTGGATTTCTGTTGCCATCGTTTTTCCATTTAAATATTTGATAATGAGACACTAAATAGATCTAGGTGTATATATTACTAGAAATTATACCACCGTTACTTTTATCACTAACGTAACTCTTCCCATAACCTTTACTTTTAGAGTCGCTCCGTTAGAGTTGGTCGCTAGCATCTTGCCTGGTAAGCTCTGAATGTCGTTATCTACTAGGCCTGTGTTACTTACTGCTTTGTGAGCGCCCTTATCGACAACAAATGTATATCCATTGTGCTCGATGCCCATCATATACAAACCACGCTTAGATTGACTTAAAAGCTCGTTTCAAAGCCTATGAAATGTTTAATGACATATAGAATATCATTATGATCTCATATCAAGTAGCTCTAAATCTGTATTTTATGACTTACAACAGTTACTTACGGGTTTTAGGCCAATTATGAATGCGTTAGTTTGGGTTGTTGAATAGAGATAGAAGTTATTGAACAAGGAGGGAGGGGACTTTGACTTATAGGCACTCTAGGGAAAAGCGGCTCAGTAGGTTACCACTGAGCCCTATTATCAGACTTTACTTCTTTTACTTCGCATAATTCGAAGGAAACAGTGCTCGTTTCGCTTCTTCATCACGTTCGGTTTTAAACTCAATGCCTTTGCCGATTTCGCGAGCACGCAGTGCAGCAGGGCGAGTGTTGATTGCGTTAAACCAACGCTTCAAGTTCGGGTAAGGTTCTAAGCCTTCTTCACCAAGTACGACTGGTGCTTTATCAATCCAACCCCATGCAGCGACATCGACAATGGTGTACTCATTTCCGACGAAAAACTCACGACCTTCCATGTGCTTCTCTAACACTTCGTAGTGACGTTGTGCTTCGCGTAGGTAACGGTTCACAGCGTAGTCTAGGCCTGCTGGAGCAGCATGACGGAAGTGTACCGATTGACCTGAATAAGGGCCGAGGCCGCTCGCGATAAACATCATCCAAGATAATAGTTCAGCTCTGTCTTCTGGCTGACCAGCTAGCTTGCCTGTTTTCTCAGATAGGTACAGCAGGATAGCGTTAGAGTCGAATACACGTTGTCCATCATCTTCAATCGCGGGCGTTTTGCCGTTTGGATTGATCAAACGATATTCCGGTGTGTGTTGCTCGCCTTTTAAGGTATCGACAGGAACAAGTTCAAAATCTAGGCCTGTCTCTTCTAGAAACAGAGCGATCTTCATTGGGTTGGGTGTTTGGTGAAAATAGAACTTAAGCATGGGGTAACTCCTTGTATTGGTCATTCATTAAAGCACCGCTTGAACGATCGTTCAATGATTGATTTTAATTTATTTGAAAATCGGTTGATGCGTGTTTTAAATCTATGTGCTTAAAACTTAGTGAGTAGAGCGAGAATGGAATCGAGCGATTCAGTGTGTTGAATTTCAAGTTGTTGAAAGAATGAGCTTAAAGTTGCTGTTTGGGCGTGTTGTTTTCTACGGAGTTCGGGTTTGTGAAGGGTGGTTTTCGGCGAAATAGGGCGTATGAAATCCTCAGTTAGATATGCCAAAATGATCGGTGAATTCCCCTTTAAACCAAAATTATCTGGATACACAGGCTTATTGGTAAGTTCAAAATCGTGATCTGTTGCCACATCTTATGCAACAAATGAATATTAACCTTGGAGAGTAAGGTTTGGTTCACGGTTTTTTAATCTTGGGGGCTTACATTGGGGAGAAAATCTGATGTGAACACTTAACGACACAGGATCTTTCCATGAAAAAGAACATTATCGCGCTCGCTCTTGGTGGCATGCTTGCTTTTGGCGCAACACCTTATTCTTTTGCCGCTAACGATGGCGCAGTACAAGCTTCAGCGGATTACGCGCAGTTGGTGACTAAGCGACAAGTTGTCGACCAATTACTTCTTGATGCGTTGCAGGCGTTTAAGTCTCCGGCAAGAATTTCTCACGCGGGCTTCACGGCTAAAATGCCAAGCAACATGGAAATTGTGACTAACCGATTGTTAGAAGCTTACCAGCTAGAACCTTACCGTACTGACTTGTTGATCTCGGCAGCGAACGCTCAGATCTACAACAAGAACGCAGAACGCGCTATTGAGTTGTTTGAACAAGCACTGACGGTTGCGCCAGACGATGTCGACCTTCATGCGTATCTAGCGGTTTGGCAGCGATTTGAAGGTAATGACAGTGAATCGAATAAGCATATGGAGAAGCTGGAAAGCCTGAATAAAGGTAAAGCAGAAGACATCAAACGTATTTTTGCTACGGTTGACCGCGTGTTAGAAACACCTCTTAAAGAGTCTGCGGATAAGGGACTGTTGAGCGACCACGGTGCCATCGTTACTTTGGGCTATGCGCTTAATCCAGATGGTTCTATGCATGAAATCTTGATTGAACGTCTTGAAACGACATTAGCAATGTCGAAAGCTAACCCAGACGCGATGATCGTGTTAACCGGCGGCGTGCCTAAGAACCATAAGACAGAAGGCAAGTTAATGGCGGATTGGCTTATCTCAAAAGGGGTAAGCAAAGACCGCATCATTGAAGAGAACTACGCGACCAGCACGGTAGGCAATGCCTTGTTCAGTAGCTATGCGCTTGCTCGTCATGACATTAAACATGCGACTATTATTAGCTCGGCAAGCCATGTTCGTCGTGGTCAAACTCTGTTTGAAATTGCGAGCTGGCAAACCGGCCCTCAGGGCATTACTTTTGATACGGTTTCTTACCCAGATAAGCCGCTAGAAGATCTTAAGAAAGCGAGCAGTGGTGAGCTTCTAGGCATCTACCGTGACGCACTGAGAACGTATGGTATGTGGAGCTACCGCTCTTACCCATTAGAGTCTCGCTAAGCCCAAGCATTATTTGCGTTTGGGAAAAGCACAGTTCGTGTTAAACCAAAGCTTCACTTGCTAGTACAATCGAGCACAGCTAGATGGTATGCTGTGCTCCTACTTAATTTAGTGTTTCAAAGGCAAAAAAATGAACCCGATTTTAGCAATGTTGAAAGAGAACAATATTAGCGACGAGCAGATCAGCGAGATATTCAAGACGTTGACCGAGAACCCTCTTGCAGCAATGGCGACAATCAGCCAACTTGGTTTACCACAAGATAAGCTTCAAATGCTGATGGGTCAGGTAATGCAAAATCCTGTGCTAATCAAAGAAGCAGTTGAAGAGCTTGGCCTAGATTTTTCTAAGGTTGAAGCCGCTAAAGAGCAACTTCAAAAATAAGTGAGTTTGACTGAGCTGATATCGTCTTAGCTTAATCAAAATTCAATGAAAAGGTCGTTTAAGTTCAGCAATAGGCTGTCTTAACGGCCTTTTTTGATCTTGGTAGCGATTATTCACGTTGATCAAGTTGCTTAAAATCATCCTCTCCGACCCTATGCATACCGACCATTTCAACACAATTGACAGCAACCTTGCCAAATATGGGCGACTACTGACAATTTACTTACTAGACTTAATTAACCTATGTGCGACCTGATATGTGCACCTTGATGAACAGAGTTTTTGGATGAAGAAAGCCCCAAATAACAGGGCTAACCGATTTGGGCCATAAGCGCGGTTTATCTATGAGTCACATTAAGGAAAAGAATAAGAGGGCACTCAAATAAGCCCTTTATTGAGCAGTGATTTATAGGAAATTGATTATGAAGTATTTAAAGGAAACCGCTTTAGCAAGCCTTGTGCTGGCTGGGCTTGTTGGTTGTGGCGGTGATTCAGGTTCATCAAGCAGCACGACACCGATTACCTTGAGCGTAAGTGATGCGCCCATTGATGATGTTAAAGACGTCACTGTGACATTCAGTAAGGTGGCTTTACTTCCGGGGCAGGGAGGTACGCCATTGGTTTATGACGTGTATAAAACGGACGAAAACGGTAACTACGTGGACAAAAACGGTGACCCATTGCCAGATGGTGAGGATCCTATTCCATTAAGTGTTAATTTATTGGATTACCAAGGCAGCGAGGCGCTTCCTTTGATCAAAAATGAGGTCATCCCGGTCGGCAGTTATAAGTTGTGTGTGTTTGCCCATGATGGTGACCACCCAACAACACCTTCTTACGTTATAGAAAACGATGATACGAACCGTCAGTTAACTGTGAAAGGTGAAGGTGCATGCCCGCAAGGTGTGGGTAAAGAAGATAACGCTGGTGTGCTGTATTTTAACAACTCATTTAATGTGAACCAACAGAGTAACGATTTTGTTGTTGAGTTCGATCTGCGACGCGGCTTAAAGAACAGTTCAAGTCTCCCTGATTACACCATTCAAAGAACGTCTGTGAGCCTTATCAATACGGTTGAGACAGGAAACATTGAAGGTACTGTAGCGACAACAACTTTTGGAGCTTGTAACCCTACAAATGACAATACCTTCGTTCAATCGGTTTATTTGTATGAAGGTGACATCGTTAAAGCTGACATGGCACCAATTGGTGGTCCAGCGGAGAAAAAACCGATCACTTCAGCGTCAGTGACATTGAATAAAGCGAAGACCAACTATGAGTTTTCTCTGGGCTTCATTGATTCAGGTACTTACTCTTTAGGCTATACCTGTACTGCACAGCATGACAGTGATGAAGACAATGCCGATCCGGTTGCTGATGGTTTTGAAATCTATGCTGTTGAAAATAGTGTTCAGGTAGTGATTGGTCAGAACAGCCAAGTATCGTTTTAAACCTTTAACGTGATTTACCACTCTAATAAATACGGCCTCTCAATTAGAGTAGAGGCCGTTTTTGATCATGTCACCTAGCTAGCATGAATTTGATGCGCATTAAGTGTGACTCTAGGGAAGTGATAATGTAACTTTGTATCTATTACTTTAACCTAGCGAAATGTACTCCGGCGTTGCTCATGAAATCTAGCTTAAGCATTCGATCTTACACCAAGCAGTTTAATACTCATGCTCATGATGACCATCATCAATTGGTATTGCCGATCCAAGGCAGTATTAATATTGAAATGGTGGGGTATGTTGGCAAAGTGGCCGTGGGCGAATGTGTGGTGATTCCGGTAACCACAGCACATGCGTTTAAGGCGGATGAAGCCGCGCGGTTTATTGTCGCGGATATGGCAGAGTTACCGCAGCACTTGTTAGAACATGAGCTCTCGGTTTTCACGATAACGCCACCTTTGATGAGCTTCTTGCTGTTTGTTGAGAAGCAGCTGGAATATCAGGTCGATAGCGGTATTGAGTCATCAATCGTGGATGTGTTTTCACTGCTGTTAGAGCAACAACAAGTGAGCAAGAGCATCGACCCAAGAATCCGGGCGGTACAAAGGCTGATAGCGGATAACTACACCCAGCCGTTATCCATTTCACAACTTGCAGAAACGGCCTGTTTGAGTCCCACTCAATTTAAAAAACGCTTCAAAGAGTGCCTGGGGATCAGTGCGCTTAAATACATCACTCGATATCGCATGGAGAAAGCCCAAGCCTTGTTAACCCATACCGATTTACCGGTTCAGTTGATTGCTGAAAATGTGGGCTATAGTGATGTGTCTGCTTTCAGTCGTCGCTTCTCTCAGCACTTTGGCATGTCCCCAAGGGCGTTTCTAGGCTCAATGAAAGAGAGTCTTTAGAAACAACAATAGCGTCCTTTTGGCAAACTAGCTCTTATCAATTTTCACTATTATCTATTTCAGAACTGAAAATTGGGTAATAGAAATGAGTCTTGCCATCAATCGCGTTAACGAATTCCAAACGGGCACTTTAGCCATCTTGTTTGCTTCTATTTTATGGGGCACGACAGGCACCGCCGCAAGTTTTGCTCCTGATCTAAGCCCATTAGCAATTGGTGCTTTTTCTATGGGCGTCGGTGGCCTAATGCAAGCGGGCTTGGCGTATCGAAAAATCCTATTCGCTTTCGACAAACTTTTGCAGAACAAGAGGCTGTTGGCAGTGAGCGCTTTGGCTTTGGCGGTCTATCCTTTAGCTTTCTATTCTTCAATGAAATTATCAGGCGTGGCGATTGGTACCGTGGTTTCGATTGCAACCGCGCCTTTCTTTTCGGCATTGTTAGAGTGTCTGATTAGCAAAAAGAATAATATCAACAAACGTTGGCTCACTAGCTTTGCGATTGGTGTGGTAGGTATTGGATTGTTGGTGTTTTCAGAATCTTCATCGGCGAACGAATCCGGTGATGATCTCAAGCTGTTAGGTATTGGCTTAGGTCTGGTCGCTGGGTTGTGTTACGCCATTTATTCTTGGGCGACAAAAGCACTGATCGATAAAGGGATTAAGTCACAAGCAGCGATGGGCAGTATTTTTGGCCTTGGTGCGATGCTGTTGCTGCCAACGCTCTGGTTTACTGGTGAGAACCTGTTTTCCTCACAGACCAATGTATTAGTCATCAGCTATCTGACGTTAATCCCACAATGCTTGGGCTATATCGCGTTCAGTTTTGGTTTACGCCACGTGACTGCGAGCAGTGCCAATCTGCTGACTCTGTTTGAACCGGTAGTTGCAGCGGTGCTTGCCGTCTGTGTTGTCGGTGAGCTGATTCCTTTTATAGGCTGGTTAGGTATGTCTCTGATTGTGTTGTGCTTGTTTATACAGTCGAATCCATCTAAAGGAACGTTATAAGCATTTGTTTTATAGAGCCTAATTGAAATTTATTCATGCGTAATTAGTATAATTGAATAAAATCAGTATCTCAGTTGTGAGAGTGCTGTTACTATCGCTATCAATAGTCGGGGGGCACATACCTTATTTGGTGTTTGCTGAGATCGTTAGTCGAGACCCGTTGAACCTGATTCAGTTAACACTGGTGTAGGGAACTATAAGCACTCGATCTACGTCTGCACCCATGAAAGCTTTCATGAGCCTAATGCGACTTCTCCTTCGATCAGTGTTCGTTCTCCTACGTCTTGTAAGATAGTAGGAGCGACAATGACACACAGTTCTATTTCAAAAGCTTTAACGCCAAAAGCCTCAACTCCAAAATCCTCAACACAGCAGCACTCTGCTGAAGACACGACTCGCACGAATACTCCGATTGTTTTAACCATCGCGGGTTCTGACAGTGGCGGCGGTGCAGGTATCCAAGCTGATATTAAAGCCATGTCTGCTACCGGTAGTTTTGCTTGTTCTGTGATTACCGCTATCACTTCCCAGAACACTCAAGGCGTTTCCGCCATTTTTCCTATTCCACTCGACCATGTCGCTAGCCAGTTAGATGCGGTTTTTACTGATCTCAATATCGTGGCAGTGAAAGTCGGCATGTTGGCCGATTCGCAAATCATCAAAGTCGTTGCTGACAAAATTAAGCAGTACCAACCTAAACACTTAGTGATTGACCCTGTGATGGTCGCGACAAGTGGTGATCTGCTGTTAGAAAACTCGGCAATTATGACGCTAAAACAAGAGCTGATTCCGCTGGCAGACATCATTACTCCTAACTTGCCAGAAGGCGCTGCACTGACAGGCAAAGCGGTACCTGAAAGCGAAGCCGAAATGCAGGGCATGATTGAAGACTTACGCGCACTGGGTGCCAAAGCCGTTCTTCTCAAAGGTGGCCACTTAGAGAAGGATGAGAACAGTAACGATTTACTGATTCTGCCAACCACATCTGCTCTGATTAGCGCGAAGCGTTTTCCTACTAAAAATACCCACGGCACGGGTTGTACGCTCTCATCTGCCATTGCTTCTTTCTTGGCTCAAGGCAACACGCTTTCAGAGGCTGTTGAACTAGGAAAACAATACATTTCGCGCGCAATTGCTCACGCTGATGAGTTGCAAGTCGGTCAAGGCCATGGCCCGGTAAATCACTTCTTCGCTGGGCACGGTAATGTCCGTTAATACGATTGGCGTTCAACTCAGCAATGCCTCCTTACGTTATAACGACAGTGAGCACGCGACCTTGTCTGGGTTGTCGCTTAGCTTAAACGCAGGTAAGTGGACGGTATTGTTGGGTCGAAGTGGCTGCGGAAAAACCACGGTATTGCGTTATCTGGCAGGTTTGCTGGACGATAAGGTGGAGTGGCAGGGCACATTGGTAACCTCTGATGAACTGCCTTTAACGGATCGCATCGCTTACATGGCGCAGCAAGATTTGTTACTGCCGTGGTTGTCGGTTATCGACAATGTATGTCTGAGTCATCGCTTTCAAAATCCAGCTTTTGATAAAGCACAGCAAACCAATCAAGCACTAGAGTTGCTCGCTGCGGTTGGTTTGGCTGATTACGCGAATGCGATGCCGGATCAGTTGTCTGGCGGCATGCGCCAGCGTGTTGCTTTGGCTCGAACCTTAATGCAAGACAAGCCTGTTGTGCTGATGGATGAGCCTTTCTCTGCGCTGGATGCGGTAACAAGACATAAGTTACAGAGCTTAGCTTGTGAACTGTTAAGAGATAAAACCGTTGTGTTGATTACTCATGATCCACAAGAAGCGGTGCGTTTGGCGGATAACTTGTATGTGTTGCAAGGCACTCCGGCGAGTGCACAGTCACTGTCTGTGCCTAATACAGCGACACCAAGAGTGTTAGACGGTGAATGTGCTGAGTTACAACAAGCGATCTTAGATCAGTTGGAGCGTGATTATGAATGATCTAACGCGAAGCGAAGCTGTGGCGCGTTCAGCTAACGTACAGACTACCACTACACGCCCTCGTCAGATGAATCCCGTTATGCGTTTGCTTATCAGCAGTGCTGTGATTCTCGGTTTATGGCAAATGGTGGTGGTTATCTTTGAGATGCCTAGCTTCATTCTGCCAGCGCCTGCAGAAGTCTTTTTAAAACTTATTGAACGTTACGATGTGCTACTCAAACACACTTGGGTGACTGCGCAGGAGATCTTACTTGGTCTATTGCTCGGTTTATCCATGGGGCTGTTTTTCGCCCTACAGATGTTGATGTTCGAACCGCTGAAACGCTGGTTGTTGCCTATCTTAATTGCTAGCCAAGCCATCCCTGTGTTTGCGATTGCGCCAGTATTGATGCTGTGGCTGGGTTATGGCATCGCATCAAAGGTCGTCATGGCGGCGATCATTATCTTCTTCCCAGTGACCACTTGTTGTTACGACGGTCTGCGAAATACACCGACTGGTTATCTTGATCTTGCTAAGACCATGGGTGCATCGAAGTGGCAATTGCTCCGTTATATCCAATTGCCGGCGGCACTACCAACACTGGCGTCTGGTATTCGTGTCGCTGTGGTGATTGCCCCAATTGGTGCGGTTGTCGGCGAGTGGGTGGGTTCGAGTGAAGGGCTGGGTTACCTAATGCTGCAAGCGAACGCACGCATGATCATTGATGAGATGTTTGCAGCCTTGTTCATCTTGGCGGTGCTGTCTATCTCGCTCTACTTCATCACAGACAAATTACTCAAAAAAGCTATCCCTTGGGAGAACCAGTGATGGTTCGCTCAATAACACTTGTTTAATAAAGCTTCGCTCACGCTATTTATCTAAACAAAACTTCGTTAAAAATTAGCTCGATACACACAATAATAATATTCAAAAGGAAAGGTTAACTATGAAAAATACCAAATTGGTAGGTGCAGTGGCACTACTTGCTTCACTAGTTTCAGGTCACGCATTAGCGGATTCTGAACAAAAGAAACTGACACTGATGTTGGATTGGTTTGTGAACCCGAACCACGGCCCAATTGTGATTGCTCAAGAGCGTGGTTACTTTGCTGATCAAGGCCTAGAGGTTGAAATCCAAGAGCCAGCCGACCCAAGCACGCCAGCAAAATTGGTCGCAGCAGGTAAGGTCGATTTAGCGGTAACTTACCAACCAAGTTTAACCATGGATGTAGCGGCAGGTTTGCCTCTCGTTCGTGCATCTACTCTTATCGCAACGCCACTGAATACGTTGATGGTTTTAGATAATGGCAAGAACGATTCACTAGCGGATCTGAAAGGCAAAAAGATCGGTATTGCGATTGCGGGTAACGAAGAAGCGACCATCGGCACCATGCTAGCTCAAGAAAATGTTGCGTTTACAGACGTGCAAACCATCAATGTCGGTTGGGCACTGTCGTCTTCATTGGCATCAGGCAAGGTAGACGCAATTTGGGGTGGCTTACGTAACTTCGAAACTAACCAGTTAGCCCTTGAAGGCTTTAAAGCGAAAGCATTCTTCCCAGAAGAGCACGGTGTACCCGCTTACGACGAGCTTATCTTTGTTGCGAACGCAAAGCAGCACGACGATGAAGCGATCAAAGCATTCAACAAAGCATTAGAGCAAGCAACGACTTACATTGTGAACCACCCACAAGAGTCATGGGGTGAGTTTGTGGCGTATTCACCAGATACGTTGAATAACGAGCTTAACCAACGCGCATGGAACGACACACTGACTCGTTTTGCCCTTCGCCCTTCTGCAGTGGATATGAAGCGTTACGACGATTACGCGCAGTTCATGTTCGACAAAGGCATTATCAAATCACTACCAAAAGCCGCTGATTACGTACCGACTTTTGACTAAGGAATCTCATGAAATACCAAGACTTAATCCAAGCCTGTCAGCAAGATTGGCAAGACTACACCGAGCATGATTTTGTTAAAACGCTAGCAAACGGCACCCTCGCTCAGCCGTGTTTTCTGCATTACTTGAAGCAAGATTTTCTGTTCTTAAAACAGTATGCCCGCGCTTATGCGTTGGCGATTTACAAGGCAAAAACCTTGGCTGATATGCGTCGTGCACTGCCTAGTGTTCATGCTCTGCTAGATTCTGAAATATCTCACCACGTGACTTACTGTGGTCAGTGGGGTTTAACCGAATCGGATTTAGAAAACGAACCTGAAGATTTCGGCACAGTCGCTTACACGCGCTACGTTCTAGATGCGGGTATGACGGGTGATCTTGTCGACTTATATGCAGCACTGGCTCCGTGTTCAATTGGTTACGCTGTTATCGGTAAAGCGCTGTTAGAAAGCAGTGATACTGTATTAGAAGGCAACCCATATGCGAGCTGGTTGCAACTGTATGGCGGTGAAGAGTTCCAGTCTGGTGTGGCAACGGGCGCGGAATACTTCAATCAGCTGCTTTCTGAAATTGATATCAACAGCGAGCGCGGTCAGAACATCGTTCATATCTTCAAAACCGCAACGCGTATGGAAGTGGCTTTTTGGCAGCAAGGGCTGAACGCTCTTAATGACTAATCACGGCTAAACCTTGTCGCTAGCCAACCTGCAGCGGCTTAAAACGACTTTCACGAATAAGGATTTACCCATGCTAACTGAACAAATCATCCAATCGTTGCGCGCAGTACGAGAGCAAAAACCACTAGTTGTGAACATTACCAACTACGTCGTGATGAACAATACGGCCAATGCGTTATTAGCGATTGGCGCTTCGCCTATCATGGCGCACTCGCAGCAAGAACTGACTGAGATGATGTCTTTCTCTGGCGCGCTTGTGATTAACATTGGCACGTTAGACAGTGTTTGGACGCCAAGAATGCGTTTCGCGGTTGAACAAGCGAATGCCAATAGCAAGGTTGTGGTTCTTGACCCGGTGGGTTGTGGCGCAAGTACGCTGCGTACCGAGACTTCTCGTGAAATTGCACGTTTAGCTGATAAGTTGATCATTCGTGGTAATGCGTCTGAGATTATCGCGTTAGCGGGCGAGCAAGCACAGAGCAAAGGCGTTGATGCGCTAGATAGCAGTGATGCTGCATTAGGCGCAGCGCAATGCTTAGTGGCTGAATACGGTGCGAATGTGGTGATTTCTGGTGAGACGGATTACGTTGTCACCAAAGACAGCGTTGTTACGTTAAATAACGGTCATCCAATGATGCCGTATGTAACCGGCATGGGTTGTACTTTAACGGCATTGACGGGCGCATTTGCTGCTGTTGGTGATGAAAGTGGTTTGGCTGCTGCGGCTGTGTTGGGTGTGGTTGGTGAAATCGCGGCTGAGAACTCACGCGGCCCAGGTAGCTTGCAAATGAACTTACTTGATGAGTTATATCAATTGGATGAAGAGACACTGATTCAACGTTTGAAGATTCAGTAGATCCAATCTGGCTATAAGCATTTAGCTCACTAAAAAGCCCCCAACACGAATGTGCTGGGGGCTTTCTTATTATATAAAACGTGTTCGCTATATTTTCAATAAGCGAGGCTCTAAATAACAGAGACTTTGAATAACAGAGACAGAAAGTTAGCTAGGTTCTAAACCGATTCACTTGGTTTTCTAAGTGATGAGCAACTTCGGTTAAGTCGCTCGCTGCGCCAGAAATGCTGCTTACAGACTCTTGGTTGCTCTGCGCGATGGTATTGGCACCTTGCGCGTTTTCACCCAGTGACTTGGTCAAGCAATCTTGCTCATCTACAGATACTGCAATTTGGCTGTTGGCCTGATTCAAATCTTGGATGTGTTGGTTAATCACATGTAAGTTCTGAGAAGCTTGTTGTGCCTGAGTTGAAGCATCTGAAACCGTGCTGTGACTCTCTTTAATCGACTCTAACGCATCTTTAGCGCCACGTTGCAGTGAGGTGATGAGTTCATCAATCTGGCTTGCAGAATCTTGAGTACGCTTAGCGAGCGTTCTTACTTCATCGGCTACGACAGCAAACCCACGACCTTGTTCACCTGCGCGCGCAGCTTCGATAGCCGCGTTCAATGCCAGTAGGTTAGTTTGCTCAGAAACGCCTTTGATGACTTCAAGAATGGCACCAATATTCATCGACTCTTTATGTAGGTCAGTCACTTTTTGACTGCTCACCTGCATGCTTTCATCAGCGCTGCCAATTTCGTGCAGTGTTTTGTCGACTTCTTTTAGACCCATCGCCACATTCTCGGTTGCTTGGTTTGCAACTTGAGACGCGTGGTTAGCACTTTCAGCAATTTCTGATGTGCTGGAAGCCAATTGATCAACGGCAGAAGAGATATTGATCATCTCATTGTTCAACTGTGTTGCGTTGGTCGAGCTGTTATTGGTCACTTGATTCAGCGACTCCGACATCTCACCAATACGCACACTAGAACGGTTCACTTGACCAACAATATCGCGCAGAGATTCAATGGTGATCTCCATGTTGGTCAGCAGTTCGCCGATTTCGTTCTTGCTCTCAATGTTCACTTCAACATTTAAGTTACCTTGAGAAAGCTCGTTGGTGATCTGTTTAACCTGCGCGATGCCTTTGGTAATAGAACGAGTCACCAACACAGCGCTTGTCATGCCAATCACCAAAGCCACACCTGTTAGCAAGAAGATGATTTGAACTGAACGTTTTTCACTGGCTTGCAGTTCTGGCGTTAATGCTTGTTTCTGTTGCTCTAGAATACTTTGAGCATCCGCGACCGCAATAGCCAAGCTGTCACCAATCGAGGCAAGAGTCGCAGTTCTTTGCGTGTTCTCAATCATCTGCTGATGAACTTGTTCAAAGCCTTTTGCATACGCTTCGCGCTGGTTAGAGAAATCTTCAATCAACTCGCTTTGGTAAGGGGATGATTTAAGAGACTCAATGTCGCCTTCAATACCCGGCAACGCGTATTCAAAGATATCTTTACCCGCTTCATAGGTTTTTAGGTCGTTGTTGTTTGAGTAACTCAGTACAGTGATCTTGGCTGCGAGGAAGTTCTCCATCAACATACCCGCGTATAAGCTCGCGTTTGGATCATTGTTGTTGTACGACTCATACAACAAGCTTTGCGCGGCTTTGAGGGCGTTGGTTTCTCGTTTGACCATCTCGACATTCACCAATTGGTCGATGAGCAGCTGGCTCTGTTTCATTGAGCCATAAGCCGTGTCAAATGCCGCTACGCTGTCTTGCACTAATTGCAGGCTAGCTAAGCTATCGGTTTTGGTGGTGGTTTGGATTAAGTTGTTCAGAAGGTCATCAATCGCGAGTTTACTTGATTGATAATTTACTTCGTATTGCTCATCCAATGACTTTAAATAACGTTCAGAGGCTAAGCGCATCTGCAGAAAATGCACTTGAATGTTGCCTGACAGTGTCGCTTTCTGGCTAAGTACACTGTATTGGCTAAAGCCGTTCGACAAGGTTTGGATACCTTTGTAACTCACAAAGCCTGAAATGACGAAAAAGAGCAAGCAGATGGCATAACCTAGCTTGATCTTAAATGCTATAGAAAGGTGGCGCATAACTATCCCTATATTTACCTGATTCTTTCACTGCGAAGTATTCCATAAAACAGTGTTCTGGGCAGGCTTAAGTGAATAGTTTGTGTAATAAGTAACGCTTTCGTTAAAAAATCCGGTTTTTTAGTATCGTTTCAATGGGTTGCATATTTGTTGGAGCATGCTTAATTGAGCTAATTGTTTATTAACTTCCATGCACATGATGCGAATTGTCGGTAAAATAGTAGAAACGCAATTTAGACTCCGACTCCAAAGGCACGATATGAACCCTTATAAGCTCTACTTGGTTACTGATGACCAGCAAGATCTAGAAACGCTTAAGTTTGTAGTTGAACAAGCAATCGCTGGTGGTGTCACTATGGTTCAAGTAAGAGAGAAGCATGGAGATGTCAGAGCTTTCATTGAACGTGCGCAGGCCGTTAAGTCGATTTTGGCTGGCTCTGGTGTCCCGCTGATCATTAACGATCGGGTAGACGTTGCGTTGGCTGTGGATGCTGACGGCTTACATTTAGGACAGTCTGATATGCCTGCAGAGTTAGCACGCCAGTTGATAGGTCCAGATAAGATTCTTGGGTTATCAATTGAAACTGAACAGCAGTTACAAGAAGCCGATAGCTTACCGATCGATTACATTGGCCTCAGTGCGCTTTTTGCCACACCGACCAAGACGAATCTAAAGAAACATTGGGGCTATGATGGAATTAAAATGGCGTTGGAGACAACGAAGCTACCGATTGTCGGTATTGGTGGAATTAACGAATCGAACATCCCTCAGTTAGTTGAGAGCGGCATTCATGGGTTAGCACTGGTTTCTGCGATATGTCACGCTGAAGATCCAAAACAAGCGACGCAGGATCTGTTGGCTCTAATGGGGGAGTGAAGGGGTGTCTGCTAGAAAACAAATGAGGCTAACCATTTGTTTTCTAGTTAAACAACGGGCTCATAGATAGGCTAAATTGACCTATCGCTTGAGCTTTTAAGGCAATTTATTTAATACACAGTTTGGTTTACTGAGCGCATAAAGCAACAGTACCGATGATCATAAGAACGATCGCGGCATACCAGCCGTATTGTGCGGTCTTATCAGCAACAAACACCTTAATGTAGTTGAGTTCTTCATGCGCCATTGCAATGAAGTCTGTGTAGTTTATCGATAACTCGCGGCTGGCTTCTTTCAAGTCTTGCTGAAGTTTGTTGAAAGCCTCATCGATGAAGCCTTTTGTTTCTGAAACAGACGGAGTAGCAACCAAAGTTAAGCTATTCCAAACTGCCATACGCGATTCATACTCGCTTTCACTGACACAATTAAGTACGCGTAAATCATACTCTCGTTTGTTACGCTCTTTGCCCATTTTCTCAGGGCAAATATTTCTTAAAACGTTCACGACAAATTTTCCAAAAGGTTCATTTAGATATAAAAAAGCACTCGAAGAGGGCTCATAAACTGGGTGCGAATCAATATTCAAAAGTGATCTATTTGAAGCTTTCACAAGTGGTTGCAGGGCAGGGGCACTTATGTGGGAGATTTGAAGTTGGGTCAGTGGTGTTAAAGAGCGATTTGGGTTTGTCGATATCAGTTTGATAAGACAAACCCTTTGGGATCGCATACTAGTTATGTCACTTTGGGATATCAACTAGGGTGTTTTATCCACACGACAAAGAAAATTATCGGCACGAAAAGCGGAAATGAGGTAGTGCTGGAGAAAACACAACCGTCATTGACTTAGGATTCAGTTGCTGAAATAGGCTGAACTCAAGAATTGGGGGGAGATTAGTTGGCTTGCCATTGATTGTTCTCTAATGAGTGGCCTTTTAGTTTTTCAAGTAAACTTGTTAACACTGGGCCATTGATATGGCTGCGAGACACCAAACAACCCACTGGAGTAATCCAACCACCATGCTCGTGTGCCACTGGCAGTGCTACGAGATCACCTTTCTGAATCCCTTCCATCACCATCATTTCAGGCACATTTGCCCACCCTACGTTCTGTTCAACGAGATCGATGATCGTTTTGTGGTTGTTGGCAAACCAAAGCATGGAGCTGATGCCATAGGTGAACCACAATTCGCGCTGCTTAGAACTACGATGCACACATTGGCGGTAGCGCTTTAGGTCTGAGTCTTGAACGACGGGCATTTGGCTCAGCTCGTGTGTGACAGAGCTGACAGTGAGAAAGCGTGCTTGGCCTAGCAAGAAGAAGTCCATATCTACCTTAAGTTCACCATCCGCATAGATGATGCCTATCTGTGCTTTGCCGCGTCTGACTAAGTCTTCAACATCGAAGGTTGAGGTGGTAATAATATCGAAGTGTGTGATTGGAAACTGATCGGCTAGTGAGCTGATTATCTTAATGAAATTCTTATCTATGATGCTCTCATCAATGGCAATGATCAGTTCGTGTTCATCTTCTTGTGTCAGCGATTCTACTTTTTGGTCGAAGTACTTTTGTTGGTCGAGAATCGACTTAGCGACAGGCAATAAGGCTTTACCTGTGTTGGTCAAAACAGGGATGTTTTTCTCGCGGTTAAACAGCTCTTGATCGATGGCTATTTCTAGGTTGGCGATCGATTGGCTGACACCAGACTGAGCGCGTTTCAGCTTGCGTGCTGCAGCAGAAAAAGAGCCACTTTCACACACGGTGACGAAGACTTTTAGTTGCTCAAAACTGTACATGTTACTTCTCGCTCAATACCAAATGGGATGATAATGCTCAGGCTATCACTAATCGTGATGGCTGTTAACTTTCTCTAATTATTTCCGATGACATAATCCGAGCTAATCCAACCCATACTAGATTATTCAGAGGAATGTATGAGTACGTTAGAAAGAGTGTTTCACTCAGTATTATTCGAAGTTTTGGCTGTAACACTTTCAATTATTGGTTTAGCGATATTTACCGATCATGATGTGAATGCCTTATCAGGAACCATGATAGTTGTTGCGACAATCGCTATGATTTGGAATTACTGTTTTAACCGCATTTTTGATCGCTACTTTACGGGTGAAAAATCTCAGCGTTCACTTAAGCTGAGAATATTCCATGTGGTTTTGTTTGAAGCAGGCTTGTTGATAGCGACGATCCCAGTGATGGCTTTCTTGCTTAATGTGGGGATTTGGCCGGCATTTTTAATGGATATCGGCGTGACCATTTTTATTACCATTTACGCGTTTGTGTTTAATCTGATTTATGATCACGTGAGATCGTTCTTGGTACGCAGATCTTTCGCGGTTAAATTTGGAGCGAGCTAAAAGTGGTCTTAATCCTGGCGAGGGAGAAATAACCTCGTCATTCTAAGCTCACCTCCGTCAACACTCCCTCAAAAAAGCGCAAAACGCTTTTAACCGATCCTTCGGAAAGCGTTTTGCTTTTTAGTGATGCAACGTTATCGGCTTCCCGAGTAGCCCACTTATTGTTTGCAGTTCACTTGAAAATCGATAGAGCGCTTAGGCTTTTTCGGTTTTCTGCGTGTCATCCAATGCAAAGTAGATTTTAGAAACAATCACTTCGGCAACCAGAATGGTAAATACCACTGCAAAGAAGGCGACGACACCGTTCCAAGGCCCCGTGAAATCCACTTTGTCACCAAATAGAATGTTGATGGCTTCTAGCATCACGAATTTTGAACCGACGAGAATCACATAGCTCGACAGGCCTCTGTAGATCTTAGGGGCAGTGCCGGGTTTCGACTTGAAGTAATCCGCGAGCTTATGTTCTAAGCCGATGGATAACTTGAGCAACAGCTGTAGCAAAATCGCAGCAGCAAATGAGATGGTGAAAGACTCGATATTGACGAAATCCCAATATTCATCAAAAAAATTGAGAACGGTTAAATCAACGAGTACGGCGAGTGTGTAACCGACAAAGAGCCGTTGGGGCGTATTAAATCCATATACTTTTTCTATATTGCTCATCTACATCTTCCT
>NZ_JBFRLX010000008.1:1354-31865 GCF_041470165.1 Vibrio sp. 10N.286.46.A8 | reverse complement strand
ATCTACATCTTCCTGAGTAAAGGGTTATAAAAAACTTAGGAGATAAACTTATAACTTTCAAACGCTTATTATTTTATATGCGAAACAGCTCTTAAAGTGGGTGTGGCGCATTATGGTAAGTATCTCTGTCGAGATTGATCCAAGATGGTACTTCGACTTAAAGAGGAGTAAGTATGATTATTTATTTTAGGGTACAAGACGTAGAGGAGCTTTGGGGCGCGATAGATCTAGCGACACTCTTACAAATGGAACTGAGAGGGAGGCCAGATTGTACTTAGTCCAAAACTACACTTAGTCCAAAATTGAACGTTGGTAAATCTTCGGCGTAAGACCAGACACACGCTTAAACGCACGAGAAAAATGAGAGATGTTGGTGTAGCCGAGTTGGCTAGAGATGTAGGTCAGCGTATGGCCCTCTTCCATCAGTTCGCAAGCTACCGAAAACATCAGGTTCTCTTTGATTTTTCGATAAGTGGTGTTTTCGTTCTTGAGTTTGCGTTGGAACGTTCGCACTGAAAAGTTGAGTAGCTCAGCGGCTTCTTCGAGAGAGAGATCTTGTTCTTTCATGTACGGCTTTAGAAGCTCATAAACGCTATCGGTAAAGCTGGTATGCCACTCAATAAGTGTCGGTTTAGCACTAAGTTCTTTAGAGGTTAGGCGAATTGGGAGTTGTAATATTTCTTTAGGGATAAGTACAGCCGTCGACGATTGATTAACAAACAGTTGGCAGCTACTTGGCACCAGTGTTTTGACGACATCGATGTCATGTCCTTGCAGACGCACCTTATTAGGTAACCATGGCGATTGGGATAAAATGGTTATTAATTCAATGATATATGTAATCGCAAAAGCTTCTCCCCATTGAAACATAGGGGAATTGTCTTCCGGGGCGGTTCGACAAAACCAGCTCTGACCGTGTTCTTGAATAAACTCGACCTTGCTCCCTGGGGAGTCGTAGGCAAAGATTGAATTGATCTGTTTTAGTGCATCACCAATGGTTTCGAATTCGGTAAATTGATGCAAGACATTTGGGATGATTCGACGTCGAAATGCGAGTCCAAGAATATCGGTGAACCGAGATACGCCGAGTTGTGCAGATGTAAGATAAATCAAACGCTTAATGGATTCCGATGGCACAAAATCACTTTCTGATTCGATAAGGTCGGGTGGTAAACCGGAATCTTTAAGCAACAGATGTAAATCAAGACCATAGTCAGAAAATACCTGAACCAGAATTTTAGCGTAGTTCGTTTGAATTACCGGGACTTGGTAGTGACTAGAGGTCATTGGAATACAATCCTGTATATATTGTTGCATTATTAGACGTGCATATCATTTGCAACGTTTTGTTTACTAAATCTAACCCTATTTACTTGAGTTTTCCATCGCTGGGTTTATTTTTAAAGTATTAATTTTGTTGATGTTAGTTATCTAGAAGGGAGTCCCATGTCAGAAACCAAAGGGAATAAGCAAGAAGCCAATGAAGAAGTTGGCCAGCAAGAAAATGGAAAAGACAAAGTAAGAAAGGTCACAAACTATCTATTGTTGTTTGTTGCATTCATGTTGATCTTCAGTGTCATTTCAGACCGAATCATCCCTATTACTGATAATGCTCGTGTAAAAGGTTATATCGTTCCAATCAAGCCAGAGGTGTCGGGTAAAGTACTCGATATACTGGTTCAACCTAACCAACTGGTTAATCAAGGCGACAAGTTAGCCATTTTAGATGAGTCTGATTACAAAATTGCAGTACAACAAGCCGAGCAAAATTTAGAGATTGCAGGCCAAAATGTCGGTGCTCAAACCGCGAGCATTGCTTCAGCCCAAGCGAAACTCACTTCAGCGATTGTTGAAAGACAAAACACCAAACTGCAAGCCAAGCGTGTTTTAGAGATGGCAGACAAAGGTGTGGTTTCTAAATCAGATGCAGATAAAGCGCGAGCAGCATTAGCAACGTCTCGTGCGGCGGTTGTGAATGCAGAAGCTGACCTTGACCGTGCTAAGAAACAAATGGGTAAAGAAGGCCAAGAAAATAGCCAAGTGAAAGCGGCGTTGCTGGCACTTGAACAAGCTCAATTGAACCTAGAGCGCACCGTGATTACCGCGCCGACACAAGGTGGTGTCTCTAACTTTAGCCTGTCTGAAGGGTTTTATGCATCGGCAGGGCAAGCAATCATGACCTTTGTTTCAACCGAAGATATCTGGATTGAAGCTTATTATCGTGAAAATAGCCTTGGTAACGTAACCGTCGGTGATGAAGTGGAAGTGGCATTGGATTTCGCTCCAGGACAAATCGTGAAAGGGCGAGTGAGTAGCATCGATTGGGGTGTTGATTGGGGACAAAATGATCAAGCAGGTAAGCTTGCTCAAGCTAGCCAACAAACGGGTTGGTTGCGTCAAACACAGATGCTTCCTATCACTATCGAATTTGAACGAGATGAGATGCAAGGCATGCTTCGAGTGGGCGGCCAAGCGGATGTGATTGTTTATAGCGGCGACAACTTTGTGTTCAACGCGATAGGCAAAGTATGGATTCGTCTGATTAGCGTATTGTCTTATGTCCGATAAGCCGATTCCTGACCAACAAACACAGCAACGGATCCTGCGATTTACCGTAGGGGTCACGTTGGCTGTTTTCTTGGCGGCATGGATAAACTGGCCACTTGCGTTTGTGGCGCCAGTGTTCACTGCTAAGTTCTTAATTGATAAACCAAACCTCCATAAGGAAACGGTCTACGAGTTGTTATTGGCTGTTGTTGTCACCATGGGGTTAGGTTTATTGCTGTCGCGAGGAATTACCCATTACCCGATCCCATTGCTGATTTTAGTGGGGCTAATGATGCTTTGGGGTTACTACTTGTTTGTAGACCCTAAATGGAATCTGTTCGCTACCATACTGTTGATTGCTGTCTTGATGTTGCCATTCATGGCGATTGATAACCCTGGCGTTTCAGTAATGCTGGCATCAGGTTTAGCGACTTCTGGTGTAGTGTCGGTGACTATTTTTGCGCTTGTTCATGTCTTTTTCCCTGAACCTAAGTCGGAGTTCTCTGGCTTTGCGTCGGTACCTTTCAATAAGACAGAGCGCTGGTATGCGGCTTTCCGTGCGATGATTATCTCTTATCCCGTTGTGTGCTTTTTCTTTATTTTTCAGATATCTGAAGCATTGTTAACCATGATGTTTATTGCGTTGTTATCGTTAATGATCACTTCAGAAAAATCAGTCAAATTAAGTGCATTTCTGGTGATCAGTAATGGCATTGGTGGCTTGCTAGCGATAGCTGCTTTTTCAATCCTTTCGATTGTTCCGAATATTATCTTCTACTCTTTATTCATAGGCTTGGTCGCTATTGTGATTGCTAAGAAGATCTACACGGTTCCCGAAAAAGCACCGATCTTCGCCACTGCATTTAGTACGTTGTTAGTACTTGTCGGT
This sequence comes from Vibrio sp. 10N.286.46.A8, assembly GCF_041470165.1. Taxonomy (NCBI): domain Bacteria; kingdom Pseudomonadati; phylum Pseudomonadota; class Gammaproteobacteria; order Vibrionales; family Vibrionaceae; genus Vibrio; species Vibrio sp. 10N.286.46.A8. The sequence continues at coordinate 28,429 of NZ_JBFRLX010000008.1, read as the reverse complement.
AGCACATTGATGAGCTCCGGCGATATCGATAGCAACACTTTTATTCGCATATTCCAATTATTGCTAATTGGCATATATATGATTTTGGCCTCTTTATTCCTAGAAACTCGGAATTGGAAGTTTCTACAAAATCAGCATTAATTTTGTCTAACAAGGACGTCTCATGAAGTTAACCGACGATTTTTCAAAACAGGCGATAGACGCTGCCATCAAAATTGCAGCGATTGCTATGCTCGTCTACTGGTGTTTTGCGATTTTACGCCCATTCATTCTATTGGTTATTTGGGGGGCGATCATTGCGACTGCGCTCTATCCAGTTGCTGTCGCGATTTCAAATAAGACGGGAATGTCGAAAGGAAAAGCCAGCGCATTACTCAGCTTTATTGGTGTGATTCTTCTGTTTATTCCTTTGGCGGCGCTTTCTTCTGGTATCTACACCAGTGCTTCGGACCTAATGACAGGGCTACAGGACGGAACCTTGTCTCTGCCGAAACCCAAAGAGTCCTTACAAGATATTCCATTCATTGGGGAGAAGGTATATTCAACCTTGGTAGCTGCCTCCAATAATATTGAAGGCACGTTCATTAAGTATGCTGACGAACTGAAACAGTTTGCGACTAAAGCTGCTTCTGTTTTAGGCTCTCTCGGCGGTGGGTTTATTCAGTTTATTATTTCTACCATCATTGCTGGCGCATTTATGAGTAACGCCGATAAGTGCCAAACGGGGGTCACTCACTTAGTGGCTCGCCTAACCGATGGTAAAGGTGAAGAGTTGGTACAGTTATCTAAATCAACGGTACGTAGTGTCGTGCAGGGTGTGATAGGTGTTGCTGTGATTCAATCCATTATGTCAGCAATTGGTTTAGTGATTGCAGGCGTTCCTGCGGCTGCGTTTTGGGCATTAGCTGTTCTGCTCATTGCAATTATTCAACTTCCGCCGATTCTTGCTTTATTGCCTGCAATTATTTACATGTTCAGTGTTGAATCGACGCTAGCGGCGAGCCTGTTCTTAGTGTGGTGTATTTTGGTCAGTGGCAGTGACGCTATTTTGAAACCGATGCTATTGAGCCGCGGCTCTCATATCCCAATGTTGGTTATTCTACTGGGTGCGTTGGGCGGAATGGCGATGTCAGGAATCGTTGGTCTGTTTGTTGGTGCTGTGATACTGAGTTTAAGCTATGAGCTGATGATGGCATGGCTTGGACTTGAAGAGAAAAACCAAGAAAAAACTGAGAAAAAACCAGCAGAGGCAGAGGAAAAATAGATGAAGCCAGTCTCTAAAGACGACAACTTCTACTTCTTATTCTATGCACTGTTGGTGTTGTTTTTTGGTTGCGCGGTGATGCAGCAGTTTTATCCGCAAGGTCAAAAGACCATTCTGTTTTTGATCATTATTACTTTGGCTGTTTCGATAGTGGGAATACATAAAGAGCGAGCCTTGTATCGCTCTTGGTATGGTCTGCTATTGATAACCGCTACGGTGTCGGGGGTATTCTCGTTTTTGGAGGACTATAACCTTTCGATAGTGACGTTAACGGCATTGGCGGTGTTTCTGTTCTCACATATTTATTCCGCTCTCAAACAGGTAATGAAAGCAAAGACGGTGACGCCCAATCACATTATTGGTTCTATCTGTATTTACTTGTTGTTAGGGTTCGCTTGGTCGACTATCTACTTGTTGATTTTAGAAATCTTCCCTAATGCATTTAACGGGTTAGAAGAGCAAATCTGGCTGACCAACTTGTTCAATGCGATGTACTTTAGCTTTATCACCTTGACCACGGTTGGCTATGGCGACATATCACCGGCTTTGCCTATTGCTCAATTCTTTGTGTTCATGGAGTCCATTATCGGCAGTTTCTATTTAGCCATCATGGTCGCGAGCTTGGTGAGCATCCGACTTGCGCAGTCTCAATCTTAAGTGCAATCTTTTTCATTTAAGTACCTGTATAAGTTAGAAGTCTGTTTTGTTGGAACAGGTGTAGTATGGTTTTTATTCGATTATCAGTTTTACCATTTCATGCCAAGTAGTGTGAAAACTAGCCAAAAGATAACGTGTTGAGAGAAATTAAGTACGTAGCTAGATGTAACCTATCAAGTTACCGAAAAAACGAGGTTATATAGTGGTATGATCGCGGGCTCAGCACCATAAGTGATAAAGAATAGGAAACAGAATGACTCACCTTACAGAGCAGCAAGAAGCTGCAATGGCGACGTTTAAGGAAAACTTACACCTTCCAAACGGTGGTTTTCATAAACTGATTATCGAGCTAAGTAAGGAATATCAGCTGCCTTTCCAAAAGGTGCGTGCGGTTTTAAAGAAAGCTCAAAAAGATGTTGAACGACAGATACGAGAAGACTTTAACAGTGTTGATGACACAGTTCTGAGCCAAGAGAATTGGGTAAATATCATTAAGTCGAAGCTTGTTGAGTTAGCGGAAGAAAACCAAACGATTATGGATAAGCTGCAACAAAACCTGAAGTATCAAAAAGTGTTGTCGGCAACCGAAGGTTCAATCGCAAGTGAAGACGAACGTGACGAATTGATTGAAGAGTTGATTCAAGCTTATGAGAAAGAGGTGTTCAAACCTTTACTGGCGATGCTGCATACGACAAAGCTGTATTGGAAGTTAATGCTGGTGGATGAGACATGTAAGATGAATGAGGAAAATCGTGAGAAGTTCAGTGACTACCCTCAACACATGCAAGCTGCAGAACACTTATATACTCTTGATCAAAAGTTAAGGTCGATGCCGTTAACTTATTAGTCCATGAATGCACTGATAATGGCTCATTGGTGATTCAGAGTTTGATATAAGTTGGTTTCAATAGAAGTACGATAACCTAGCTAGCGTTAGCCGCGTGTGAAATGCAAAAAGGGCTAGGTTTCTAATCTGTTTTACTTCTACTCTATTTTGTTCTGCTAGAGCGAATTGAGGGTGACATCTTTGACTTTTTTATATCTGTCGAACTAGACGGTGTTTCTTTCTGTAGCCGATGGGAAATGCTATAGGAGTGTGAAATGTCCTAGGGTGTTTCCGTTGCCTGAAACGATAGTTCCGATGCTTTCTCGTTCATTAAATTCAAAGTCGATGAGATAACTATGATGTTGTAGCTTGGGCAATATGTGGCGGTGGAGTATATCGCTATTGAGCTGTCGAATCTCGGTGACCCATGAAATCTCTTCTTTGTGTAAGTCTATTTTAATCTTGAGCATTTATTACCTTTTAGTTTATTGACTGTTTTTTCGCGTGATAGTTGGTACCAATGGGTTTGTCTTGTTGTTCTGCGTGACATAACTGTGCCTTGTGTTTATTACATTTATATTTAATAAGTCGATCTATTTTGAATTCGCTAAAAAGAAAGCAAATGACGAATAGAACGGTAGTGGGATCTGATTTAAAAGCTATTGAATGACTATCTGGGTGAAAGCTGACGCAGAGATGGTGTAACGAGGGAATCGAGAACTGTCTATGTGGAACTTGGACTTACTTTAGCATTAACAGCTCTATAGATTAGAGCCAGGTGGCGAACTATACGCCTAGTTTTTTAAATTACAACCCTATTTCTAATTAAATTTAAAAATATTTTTGAATGATTTGCCGTCGCTTATTGATAGTTAAATGAACGAAGGACAGGGGATTGACCATAGTATCTGACTGAGGCTCGGTTTTGCACCGCTTTGTGTTCTTTGCCATTGGTGGTTTTAATTGAGGTATTAACTTAGTGGTAGTTAAGCGTCTGTTATACTTGGTCTTTACATTGTAAATCACAATTCGTGACTCTGAGGTTTAGCGTTGTAATTAGGAGGTTTAGCGTTGTAATTACAGGGTTTTCGGGCACTTTTCCCCATCAGTTTTTTCTTCAGATTGATGATCATTTTCCTCTTCGCGCTTTTTGCTATTTTTGATTCCTAATATCTCTCCCGACTACGCAAAACATGAATACTCACTTTTACATTTCTGAATAATAAAGTTGTTGTGTCGCTAATTTAACGCAAATATAATTGATAATAGTTCTCACTTGCGTTACAAGTTTGTTGTCAAAGCAATGACAGACTTTAAATTATCGTTATTTAGCCGTTGTGTACGCCCCATGCTCATCTATGAGTAATGTGACTTTTATTGTCATGAGTGGTGGTTTGTATCCATGGCAAAGGAAGACACATGAAGAAAACAATCAATTCAGTTCGCCAGTTATTGGGTGGGCTTGCTATCGCTCTTGCATCATCATTGATAATGACCGCTCAAGCGGAAACAATCACTATTGAACACGTAAAGGGCACGGTGCAGTTTACCGAAGTACCACAGCGCGTTGTAGTACTTGGCTTTGGTAGCTTGGATGTGCTTGATCAGATTGGTATACAGCCAGTTGGCGCGCCTCACAGCCTAATGCCTGACTATCTAGCTTCGTACAAAGATACGACGGCAAATACGGGCTCATTGAGTGAACCTGATTTTGAAGCTATCTACATGCTGAAGCCTGACATCATCATTGCCGAAAACCGTATGCTTAAGGTTTACGATCAACTAGCAAAAATAGCTCCGACCATCATGTTCTCTATTGAAGGTGACAAATACTGGGCTGATGCTCAGCAAAACTGGCGCGCGCTAGGCAAGCTCTTTGGTAAGCAAGCTAAAGTAGAAGCGCTCATTAAAGAGACTCAAGCTTCTATCACGGCGGTTAACGACAAAGTCGCGTCTGACGAAACGTCAGCAATGATGCTAATGAACAACGGCAACAACATTGCGATGTTCAATAAGGGCAGTCGCTTCTCAATCATCTTTGATGACTTTGGCTTTGTGGAGTCAAAGAGTGCGACAGTGGCTCCGATTAAAGGGAATCACGGCAATCTAATCTCGTTTGAATATATTGCTGATGCAAAACCTGAAGTGCTTTACGTGCTTGACCGCGAAAAAGCGATTGGCAAATCAGAAGGGCGCGCACAACAGCTGTTTGACAACCCACTGGTTGCAGCAACACCTGCAGCGCAGCAAGGCAACATAGTTTACCTTGATTCAAGTGCTTGGTATCTGGTAGGTGGCGGCGTAACAGCGATTCACAGAATGTTGGGTGACATTGAACGTACGATTCAATAGTTACTAGTCATCAGATTCTCGGGCTTATAAGAGTGTTCTTATAAGCCCTTTTTCACTTTTTTATACGGTCTCCCCGATCCTACCTTTAGTATTACTTCTATGTTAAAACCCATTGCAGCTGCTGTATTTCTTGTTGTGTTATGCGTTGCGTCATTAATGATTGGAGTCGCTGAGATCAGTTTTAGCGATTTTTTCAATGGCAACCAACACGCCAACTCTATTTATGTTGTTAGTCGGATCCCTCGACTGTTCGCGATTGTGCTTGCCGGTGCTGGCTTGAGTGTTGCTGGCTTGATAATGCAACAGATTGTTCAGAATAAGTTTGCTGCACCTTCTACGATGGGCACCATTGATTGCGCCATGTTGGGGTACATCGTCGGTATTCTGGTGCTGGGTAATGCCGCTCAATGGAGCTACTTAGGCTTTATCTTTGCGTTTGCGGTGTTAGGCACCATGCTATTGGTCCGCTTTCTACAACACTTGAAGTTCAAGAATGCGGTGTTGGTACCTTTGATTGGCATCATGTATGGCAACGTTATTTCCTCTCTAACAACCTTTATCGCTTACAAATACGATTTAGTACAAACCATGTCAGCTTGGACGATGGCGAACTTTGCGAGTGTATTGCAAGGCAGCTATGAAATCCTTTACCTCGCGGTTCCTGCATGTGTGTTGGCTTATTACTTTGCGAGTCAGTTCAGTGCGGCAAGTATTGGTGAAAGCTTCGCAAAAAACATTGGCCTCAATTATCAGAAGATCGTCTTCATTGGTGTGGCATTGGTTGCTATCTGCGCCTCTTCTGTAGTGATGATCGTCGGTGTTATCCCATTCCTTGGCCTTATCGTGCCGAATATCGTGTCGCTGATGATGGGCGATAACATGAAGAAGATTCTGCCTTGGACAGCCTATTGGGGCGTGATCTTGGTATTGGTTTGTGACTTGTTAGCTCGAATCGTCATCTTCCCTTATGAGATACCAATCTCGATGGTAATCAGCATCTTTGGTGGCTTGATTTTTATCTACCTAATCATGAGAGACAAGTCGAATGCGTGATTCAGTAAAAATTGCGATTCTGGCTATCGCGTCTTTGGGGATGGCGGCAGTATTTGTGGGGCAAGGACTTACGTGGGATAACTACGAGTTCTTCTTATCTTTGCGACTACCAAAACTGCTGTCGATTGTGTTGGCGGCGGTGGCGATCTCTGCATCGTCATTGGTGTTCCAAACCATTACTAATAATCGAATTCTAACCCCATCCATCTTGGGCTTTGACAGTCTGTATATGCTGGTTCAAACGGTGCTTCTGTTTGTGTTTGGCAGTACCAGTTTCTGGGTGATTGATTCAATCGCAAACTTTTCATTGTCTGTGACTGTGATGATCTTGTTCTCGTTTGCGCTGTTCCATTTTTACTTCAAGAGCAAGCGAAACAACGTATTTACACTGTTGTTGATTGGTATTGTGTGCGGCAGCGTATTCTCAAGCTTGGCTAACTTCCTTGCGATGTTAATTGACCCGAACGAGTTTGCCGTGCTGCAGAATGTGATGTTCGCAAGCTTCAATAACGTGAAAGGCGAACTGGTTTACCTCAGCCTTATTCCATTAGGTTTGAGCTTGCTTGGCCTGTGGTTGTTAGCGCCTAAGCTTGATGTGCTTTGGCTTGGTATTGATAACGCAACAAGCTTGGGTGTGAACACCAAGCGACTGACTCAGATTACTTTGGTGATTGTGTCAGTGATGGTCGCGGTATCGACTGCTTTGGTTGGCCCTGTGTTGTTCTTTGGTTTAATCACCGTGAGCTTAGCTCGTCAGATATTCAAATCTTATCAGCATCGTGTGCTTATCATCGCAAGCAGCTTGTTAGCGATCGTGTTATTGGTTTCTGGCCAATGGTTCATCGAAAAAGTGATGGCGTTTGAAACCACTGTGAGTGTGATCATTAACTTGGTCGGCGGTTTGTATTTTATGTTCTTGTTGTTACGCACCAGAATTCAGTAAAGGTAGTAAGTAGTGATTAAATTAACAGGTTTAAGTAAGAAGTATGGCAAGACACTTGTGGTGGATGATGCCAGTGCTATGTTCCCGAAAGGGGAAGTGACTTCTATTATTGGCCCAAATGGTGCGGGTAAAAGTACACTGCTTTCAATGGCGAGTCGCTTAACAGAAAGTGATGCCGGTGAAGTAATTATTGGCGACAAGCTACTGGCTGAATGGGATACCAAAGAGTTGGCTAAGCACCTTGCGGTATTACGACAGTCAAACAACATCAATATGCGATTTACGATTCGTGAGTTGGTCTGTTTTGGGCGTTTCCCACATTCTCAAGGCCGCTTGAAAGACGAAGATCATAAGATCGTCGATACAGCGCTAGAGCACCTTGGCATTACCGATATCCAAAACAGATACCTTGATGAATTGAGTGGTGGTCAGCGTCAAATGGCGTTTATCGCGATGGTTGTGGCGCAAGATACGGATTATGTGTTCTTGGATGAGCCACTAAACAACCTTGATATTAAACACTCGGTTGAAATCATGCAGACGCTACGTCGTCTAGCGCATGAGTTTAATAAGGCGGTGGTTATTGTGATTCACGACATCAACTTTGCTTCTTGTTACTCAGATAACATTGTCGCGATGAAGAGGGGCCAAGTGGTTAAGTCGGGCAAGGTCTCTGAAGTGGTTGAAAAGTCAGTGATGGAGTCGATCTACGAGATCCCATTTGAGATTCGTGAGTTCGATGGTGTTCGAATCTGTATGTATTATTCAGGTCGTTAGGTTGCGGGTTCGCTAGGCTATTTGATTCTCTAATGACTTAAGTGAAAAGAGCTCCCAAATGAGGAGCTCTTTTTGTCTCTATGTATAGCTGATTTTTAAGACTTGCTCAGTTTTAGCAAACTCAATGAGTTCATCAATGTACGTAGAGCTAACCGAATCAGATATACACATTACTGGATACCGATTATCAATGACCAACGCTGCTGTTAATCAGTGATCAATTCATATTCAAGTTTGGTAAGAATTGCAGGGGCAAGTGATTCTAAATCGACCGTCGTATACCCATAAAAGTTTGGCCTGATTTCACTACGTAGTTTAGTTAGAGAATCTTTTGTATTCTCTTCCATCATCAATTTGTCATTAAAATCAGCGAGTAACTTGAGTTGTTGCGCAGAGAGAGGGGATAGGTATTCGCTGTAACCACCGACAGAGCTGTATAACAGTTCATAGCGACCACCTTCTGCTTCTTCAATGTAATAATTCCCTGAACGCGCAATATTGGATATGGCAGCATGTTCTGTTGTCGAGTTAACGAAGTTGGTTTCCAAATAAGTGGCGCTGCCTGCGTGGTAGTTCACATCAGCGACAAACCCCGGTTTAGGGAAAATGAGAAAAGCATCTATTGTGTCGTTGGATGTTATTGCAGAAAGAATAAACTTACTGTCTTTGTAGTATTTTATCTGTACCTCACCATTCGACATCTTGGTATAAACCGGAGAGCCAAATGTCTCTTCTAAAATGCCACTGGAAGCACGAATATAGACTTTAGAAAGGCGCTCGTTAGATGGAGCATCTGAAAAGTTAGAAATTAAGAGGTCCCAACCTTTGCTTCCCATATCAATAGCATCGTTGAACTGACCACCTGCGATGATCAGCGCAATGATGGCAAGGATAGAGTTTGGTGTCTTCTCTCTCATTATTTCAAGAAAATCTTTTTGATCTTCATTGGGAGCTTGTTGAGTTAAAGACATGTCTTCTTCTGGTGCTGTTTTATCAACAGATGAAGGTAGAGCTTGTTCTGACATGATAAAACCTTATTCAGCAACAACTTGAGGTGCTCGTGCAACCACACGGGTACATAAATATTCTTCGACATCTTTTTCTACAGAAACGCTTTCTGTTACCCAGGTAAACTTCATTAGCTGGTTGGTTAGTTGTTTTGTGGTCGATTTAGCGGTTACGGTTGTAGTTACAACATTGTCTTTACGATCGGCTGTTACAATCTTCTTTTTCTCCGAGGTTCGATTTGTATCGAGCTCTTTTTGCACCATGGCTTCGAGAGATGCGGCTAGCGATGCTCTCGCCTCCATTGAAGCGATGTCCATATCAAGCGTCATATCTCCCATACTTTCAACACAAGCAACACCCGCGATTAAGCCTTCAGGCAAATCAGATTGTGGGTTCATGCGCCAGCTAGGAAATTCGGAGTTAGCGGCTGCTTGAAATGACAATGTAGTAATTGCAGCGATAATTAGAGTCTTTTTCATGTTTTATCCTTAAATCATATTCTTTTCGTAATTAACTTCTGCTTTACTTACTTTTTTCAAGTAGTTACGAGTTTCCGCAGCAGAATGCTTTTGTTGGATAGTTTGGAATACTTGTTGTGGTTCAAGCTGGTTAATATTCTTGATTGCAACTGAGCGTTTGCCACCGAAAATATGATAGATTGGCCCCATGCCTCCGTTGTAAGCCGCTGTTATGCAGTACTTTAAGCTCTCTTCATTGGTAACGCCTTTGAAGTAGCGAGAGCGCAGTAAGTGCAAATAAGCGGTACCGACCTCAATGTTTTTTTCGGGGTCGAATAAGTATTCTTTATTCAGTAACTGTTGTTCACCAAATAGGAAGTTTGTCGCATCTAATCCTGCGGAACTTGGGACAATTTGCATCAGGCCAAAGGCAGGAACATGTGAGGTTGCTGTAGGATCGAAAGCGCTTTCTGTTTTGATGATAGACAGTATAAATTCAGGCTCAAGTTTGTATTTTTCTGCGTAAACTTCAACGGTATCAAAAAAGCGTTGTTCTTTACGATTAAGCCAACTTGGTGGAAAAGAAATAACGGCTTTGAGAACGGTATTGCCTTTACTGTCTTTGGCTTTGCCCACTGCCACATTTTCAAGGGCTTTGTCTAACTCTTGAGCCTGAACCTTTGGTGTTTCGGAAACGGGTAAGAATGTCTTGTCACTGAGTTTCTCAACATTTGTTGCTTCAATCAGTTCAGAGGTATAAGCATCGGCTTGTTGGGCTTCGCCAATGGTCAGCTGAGATGTACGCACGATCTCTTCTTTGAGTTCTTCTATTGAGGTTGTTTCACCTGCAATAGTGGTGACTTGAATCGTATTTTTCTCGAAGTTAACCTCACGCTTTATTTGTAGAGAGGGGCTGTAGCTGACCCACTTAAATTGGTCGCTAAAGGTAGGATTATCCCAAGATTCTGAAACTTTGATTTTAAACTTATCAAACTCTTGTTGAGCTTGTGCCACATATTGATCGAATTCGCAGTTTTTTTGCACTTTGTAAAGATCAAATTGGGCTTCACTGCAGAGTTTGTATTTTTCAAACTCATCTTTAGCTTCAAAAGGTTGATTGACAAAATGTTCGACGCTAGGGCAACTTTGTTCGGTAATTGAAAGTTCACACGCTTGCTGAAGTGTATCAGCAGATGCCCATCCACTTGAGAGCAGTATTGCTAAAGGAGATAGCTGGCAAATTATTTTCTTCATATCTGTTCCTTGACCGAGGGGTTAACCTTTCTCTATCGAGAGTCGTTCCATGACAAAATCACAGTGCTCGAAATAGTTCAGGATCAATCCAAACCCTGGGGTGTCTGTTGATAAACGCGATTCATCCAATCGCTCAAATCGAGAGGTGTCAATTTTTGTAGGGCAGAGTAATGCGATATTGGTATCGTAGGTCTCTTGTCCGTTGTTGAGTAGCGCTTCGATTCCGTCATACTGATTTCTATCTGGAAACTCGATAGAGTCGCCATCTGTGACTTGATGGTTTTCAACTAACACGCCTGTACTGCCATCTTCATAAACTTGAAACAAAGAGAGATAACCCGCTTGGTTTGAGTTGAGTTGAATAAAGTAATGGTCGCCAGCATTGAGTCGTCGCTTGGATGAGTGAATCTTTATACTTTCATCTGAATAGTTGAAAAATAGGTGGTTATACTTTGCTTCCGGTAGTATTAACTGGCCACTACTGTTGGAAAGCATCCAGCCCCCAGCAAACCGCTCGATATCTATATCCGGCAGACATTGGTGTTGTTCCACCCAGTTTTTTAGCATGGTCGTTGTTGACCAGTATGGGTGTAATTTACTGTGACATTGTGATTTCTTTAACCAAGCAGAGAGCTTTTGTGCAAATGACTCGGGGTCATATTGAACTTGAACATAAAACTGGTTTTGCGATTTTTCACTGTTGATAATGGTGACGTTGTTTCGAAAAACCACATTGGATATGGACTCTTTATGAGAAGCCGCAGATTTTTTCAACTCGCCATTTTCGAAGGTTTTAGTACTGGTGGTCTTACTGACTATTCGGTTTTCAACACCTTTAGCCAGATCATGATAAGCCGCGTCTTTGGCTTGTTGATAAGTGTTGCCTTTGCCGAACCCATAGCTCAAAGTTGAGTCCAATGGCACTTCCCCGTACCAAGACGGGGAAGCGAAAGCACAAGCACTCGACATGGAGATGATTAGCGCTAGTATTTTCATTAGTCTTCCGGCTGTGGTTCAGGAGCTGAACGAAGGCTCCAACTAGAATGTGGTTTTCCTTTAGAGTTGTACCTTACTAGTGAAATCATTTTCCCTGATTGAGCTGCGCTAATTAAATGATCACCATAAGCTACACCATAATTAAGCGCGGAAGCATTTTTTAGAACTTCTTTAAAACCATCGGCGTTAGCTGCTAACTCATTGTTTTCTAAAGGTCCGCTCATAACTTGACCTCCTGCCGAGTTACCGCCTGAATATCCTCTTTGCGTTTGGATGCTCCATATCTGTCTACCGTCTGCTCCGACAGAGGGCCCATCGATATACCAACTGCGTCCCTTGCTATCTGAGTAATGCCCTGAAACCAACTGATTCGCACTAGCAAAAGCAACAGACTTAACCGAGCTCATATTCTTAAAGATTAGATTACCGTTTTTGTCGGCTGCAAATTGAGCGCTCATGTCAAAGAACTGGGTTTGTCCTGTATCTTTGTTGGTTACCGGAACGCGAAGCATGGTGACTTGATTACCAGCACCTTGGAAATGAGCACCTTGGAAAGCGATATCTAGATTCGAGTTTTCTACATCTGCAGCGAAGGCTGTTGATGAGATTAGAAGAGCGGATGTTGCTAAAAGTGTTTTCTTAAACATGGATATAAGCCTTAATCAATGTTTCAAATAGGTTGTAAATTGAAATAGTTTTAAAAGTGGTATGATCTTAAAAGAGACATGCTCTTAAAGTGACATAGTCTGGTTACCGGTAATTGTTGGATGTTGACGTTTTAAATCCCCCATCTCAAAAGAGGCAGATTTCACTTTGTCATAAACATCTTGATAAAGCGTATTCACATCTTTGTTTCCCTCGATCATTGACTTCATGAGGTAGTAACTAAACAGGCGATGACCTTTCTCTTGGTACATATTGGAATACTCTTTATCGCGTCCCGCGGTGATCACGACCATACGCTCAGGATCGATACTGACTTTTTTCGGTGCCAGTCTGGAGGCGGCAACCCCTTTGATGACCGATACACCATCAGTTGCTCCACTGAAACAACTGTCTACCATAACGACTATCTTGCCTGCTTTGCTGCTAGACAGTGTTTTGTAGAGGTTATCGAGTTTGAAGAACTCATCATCAGTTATGTAGTCAGGGATCTTATCTTGCGGGAGAATGTAAGGATCATTATCGGGAATCGCGGGGATACCGTGTCCACTGTAGTAAAAGTAAACCGTATCGCCTTCATCGACGTTGTCTAACATTAAACGTAACTTATCTTTAATCGCACCACTGGTTGCGTCACGGTCAATGAGTTCGTAGACGTGCCTTTCTGGAACACCCAGAACTTTTGTCGCGACGTCAGACATCACTTCACCACTGCTGCGCGCAAAGGCTACTTGATCTGAATTTGCGTAATCTTCGATAGATAGGTTGAAGAACCAGTTGGATGAATTACTTTCCACAGGCACAAAGCCATTAAGTAGTTGCTTCAATTCATCAGAGGCGGTGTTGTCCGTTGCCGAGAGGCGTGAATCGACTTCAAACGCATCGATTAAGTTAGGGTTTTGCATCTCTAGCCCTGGAGTCGCGGCACTGCTTGGGCCACTGTTAAGAACCACACTCAGAGCTTCGGGCTGATAATTACTTTTAGCCACATCCCCTGAGAACATTACGTCATTGTAGTTGCCTTTTATATTTACGAGCTCTAGTTGATTCTCGTCATAAGAGTAGGTGAGTGCGAGGTCAAGGTTATCGATATTGCTGAAGACATCACGCGCCTGCTCAAGAGGTACATTTAGAATAATGTCTCGCTGATAGTTTTGATTTGACGCTTTAAACAACAGGTGCATTTGCTGGTTTTCAGCATCATAACTCTTTGTTGTGACGACCGGCTTACCCATTACATCTCTAAAAGCCTTAGCCACGAGTCGAGTTTTTTGCACGCCCAAGTTGCCCTTTCGAGAGTCTGCCCCTTCTTGTAGGACTCGAATTTTGGCATTTCGAGCTTCTACTTGTTGACGGTATTTAAGTTGTATAGCGGCTATTTGTTGTTGTCGTTCTATTCGCAATTTTTCGACGCGTTGATCAAATTGAGTTTTGGTTTCAAATTGATCTTTGACGATTTCTGGCGCTTTGGGCAGATCAGGCTCTCGAACTGGTGGTGGGATGTCTGAGCTGCTTAATGTGGTGTGTTGTACTTCGTATAAAGAGGCGACAGCACCAACCAATGACATTGGGTCGTCAGATTGTATACATCCGATAGAACTCGTCATGTATTGTTGTTCGGTAGAGGACTCTTGTCCTGCAAATAGGTCAACATTATTGCTTGCTTTTTTTTGTCCGCCGCGAGTGATGACCTTGCCATTCAGCGAAATAGGAGCATCAACTTGCAGCTCTCCGCCAAGTTGCCAAATATCAGGATTAGATGAACATACAGTTCCCTGTTTAGAGTGCGAAAATTCAAATTGATTGTCAGCGTTAGCAAAACTAAGAGTTGGTGCTAGCGCAAATAGCATACCTGTGACAATTCTATTCCGTGTCATTAGATAAGTCTTCCGTATGGCCGTAGTGTCAGATGAGCTCAAGACCATATAATCTAGTTGAATATCACTCAATAGCGCATCAATCGCAATGAGATATAAGTCAATGTTTGTTTTGTTAAATGTGAGCAAGTTTTAGTTAATTTGGGAGGAGTGTTTCTTAATTTGCTTCTATTTGAGAGGCTTAGGAGGGTGTTGTTCTTACTTTTAGAGCTCAATTGATTCGCTTAATTTATAAATGGTGGTGTTCTCATGTTAAAAATTATTGCTCTTCTCTTAATCGCTATCGGCGTTTTTATTGGAATTCAATATGGAGATGAGATGGTTAGTCAATTGGATAGTGGTACTGAAACTGTTCTCAATACAATAGAAAAGCTCAAAGGTTAAGGTGAAGTATGTCTATTTTCTCATTTGACGATTTTCTGGAACGCCTGAAGGACTGTGAACGAATCATCATTCAAGCTCATGACTTTCCTGATCATGATGCGGTAGGCTCCGCTTTTGCTCTCGCTTATTTACTTAGGAAGAAGGGCTTTAAACCCCTCATTACCTATCAAGGCTTTATTGACCGTGTTTCTTTACATAATTTGATTGGGTGGCTTGATATTCCCATCGTTAAGTCACACCGATTAGATCTAAAACCCAATGATAAAATCATTGTTGTGGATGGCTGTATTGGTGAAAAAAACGTTACCGATTTACCAGGTATAGAAGTTGGTGTGATCGATCATCATCAGGTTATAGCACCCAGTTTCGTTTGGTTTTCAGATATTCGACCTAACTATGGCGCAACAGCTTCCATTATGGTTGAGTACTTTAATCATTACGATCTGCCTATTCCAGAGCGCGTAGCAACGGCTTTACTTGTTGGATTAACGTTCGATACGGCAAATTTTACCCGAGCAATGAACAAAGCTGATATCAAAGCTCTCTTTCAACTCCAAAGCTGTGCCGATATGAATATGGTAAATCGTATTTGTCGCAATCAAATCGAATATCAAGAATTGAAGTTATTTGATTCCATGTTTGAAGCTATTAGGAAAGACGGCAATTGTGCATTTGGCAGCTTACCAGAAGGGTGCCCCAAAAATATGCTGGGAGTGCTTGGCGACTTTCTATTGACCGTTGATGAAATAGATATAGTAGTGTTAAGTGCTCGTAGCCATGAGAGAACATTCGTTTCATTGCGTTCTGAGTGCCCCAAAAATGATGTAGCTAAGGTGATAAAGAGAGCTTTGAATGATACAGGTGCTGGGTTTGGTGGAGGACACTCACATATGGCTGGTGGTGTCGTTAATCAAGTCTTTAATCACTCTAATGAACAAAGTTTTGTTTATGATCTAATTCGTCCTCAGTTGATTGTCGGTTGATTTTAAGCGAGTGTTTGTTGAAACTAATTGATGGTTTTTATCTGGTTCACATTCAAAGGGTGGATGCCGAATTTTTGACTGGTCATACTTCGACAAACGTTGGTTTGATGTCACTCGAAGATCTACTCTTCATTTTCAATAAACAATTGCTATTTTTTCTGATTAACCTCTAAAAATCGTTCTACACTATATTTATAACTGTTTGATTTTTATACGAGGTATCAATGAGTCGTAAACCCATAGTGTTAGTCGTAGATGACACCCCAAGCAATTTGGATGTGTTGACTGCAATACTTAAAGATACCTATCAAGTCAAAGTAGCAATTAACGGTACCATTGGCATCAAGATAGCCAAGATGGTGCCTCAGCCAGACCTCATTCTCCTCGATATCATGATGCCTGATATTGACGGTTATGAAGTTTGCAGACAGCTCAAAGAACAGCCCAACACCGCGCATATCCCCATTATCTTCGTTACTGCCAAAATTGGACCTGAAGCCGAAGTAAAAGGGCTCTCCTTGGGGGCTGTAGATTACCTAACCAAACCGATAACCCCTGCTATTGCACTCCAGCGTGTGAAAACGCATATCGCACTTTATGACCAACAACGCGCGTTGTTTAGTCAGGTAAAAGAGAAAACTCAAGAGATCAATCTCGGTAAGCTAGAAACACTGAACATACTGGGTAGAGCTGCTGAATTTAAAGACAATGAAACAGGCATGCACGTTAAGCGTATGAGTCACTACTGTGAAGTGCTAGCTAAAGCCTTGGGAATGACTGACGAAGATGCCGAGACGTTGCGTGATGCAGCACCAATGCATGATATTGGCAAGATTGGCATTCCCGATAGTGTGCTGCTAAAGCCTGGTAAGTTGGATGCCGGTGAGTGGAATACTATGCAGAAACACGTCGAGTACGGTGTTGAAATTCTTGGTAGGCAGAGTGATTCCAAACTGATGCGTATGGCGATTCAGGTGGCGCAATATCATCATGAGAAATGGGATGGCAGCGGTTACCCAAACCAGATCGCGGGTGAAGAAATTCCTTTGGTAGGAAGAATCGCTGCGGTGGCTGATGTGTTTGATGCCCTGACAGCAGAGCGTCCTTATAAGAAGGCTTGGAGTGTCGATGAGGCACTGAGCTTGTTTGAAGAACAGAAAGGCAAACATTTTGATCCAACTATCGTTGATCTGTTCTTTCTTAAGTTGCCCGAGATTCTTGCGATTAAAGAGAAGTTTAGCGATGAGTGATGGCTTGATGTTGTCACTAAATCGTTTTGTATTATCTCTTATCATTGGCTTATTGGTGTGGTCACTAGTCATTCGCAGTGTAAACGCGGCTGAAGTGACCGATGCTAAGTTAAACCAGTGGTTGGAAAACCAACCGACCATCACATTTATTGCGCTTTCCGACCATTACCCGTACTCATTCATCGATGACGACGGGCTGGTTTCTGGGATCATCAAAGATTGGACATTGGATCTTGAACAGCGTTTTGGTGTCCATGTTCGGTTTATCACAGTTGACTCGCGCGTCGAGGCCAAAGCGGCGTTAGTCGATGGGCGAGGCGACGTGTTCCCATTCCAACAGTTCGACCCAAGTGAAGGTGGACGTTTTCTTGCAAGTGATCCCTATATTCCTTATCAGGTGGCTGTGATAGTCCCTATCGACAAAAAACTCGATGGAAATCTAGATCAAAATAATAAACGCCGCATTGCGATGGTAAATGAAAACATAGACTTGGAGCGTGCAGGAGTGAGGTTGAGCTCTATCGAAAGAGTCGATTTTGAGAATGTTATTGATGCGGTGCGTGCGTTAGGGTCTGGTGATGTTGAAGGCATGGTCGGTGAACCTATCACCACTATGGATCTTGCGAAAAAGATTGGCGTTCATGATCTAGCGGTCAACTATGTTTTGGAGCATTGGAAAAAGTTAGAAGCGTCGATGGTGATTCGAAATGACGAACCAGAGCTACTGACGCTAATCAACAAACAAATTGAAACTTTTGACGTTGCAAATAAGAACCAGATTTTATCAAAGTGGCTAGATACCTCTCCTTATCGAGTGCCACTAAAAGGCGTATTTGGCTTTGGTAACCCTCCGTATATGTATCCAGACAGCACCGCGGTCGGGCTAGAACACGACATTATTCAACGTGCCCTTAATGATATGGGGTATAAGCTGGGTGACGTTGTCACTCTCCCTCCTAGTGCCGCTAGAAAGGCCATCGACAACAATAATTCTATTGCCTTTGTTTCTGGCGTTCAGTTTGATGATCCTAATGCTCATTTCCTAAGTGATAAAGTTCTTAATGTTGAGTTTGTTCCTGTTTCACTGACTCGCCGCAAGCTCAAACTTGAATCTCAGAACGACCTATCACTAGGGGCGTTATTGTTCGACGAGACCTCACCAATTAAAAATTCTGTTGAAGTACTGAAGGGTAAGTTAGACATTGGTCGTGTCGAAGATTACGAAGGTCTTGAATCGGCATTCTCACAATTGAGGGCTCAAAATGTTGACCTGTTAATGGTTGAACGAAGAGTGCTGGAGTGGTTTATCACCAATACTCGTTTTATTGAAATGGCAGAGCTAACGTTACATGACGAGTATAAAATTGAGTATCCGATCTATGTTGACTTTAAGAGTGAGGAAATCAGAGACAGCTTCAATGCCGCGATTAACAACCTTAAACAGGCCGATGACGGTTTAAGCCAAATTATCGAGATGCAGGTTCAGAATGATCTAAGCCAAGTGCTTAAAAAGGCGAATATCATAGCGCAAATATCCGCGTATTTTATCGTCAATGACCGCTTTGAAGAGTTAACCGAAGTTTTTGAAATTTTCGATACGGACAGTTCATTTCAGGTGATCACTGCACAGGCGGATAATAGTAATCGTCCAATCAAATCTTGGTACATCGGTAACCTAGTTGATGAATATGGAGAGAAGAAAAACACCTCTCACTTTTCATCAGTCACCAAGGTCGCAAATTATCGAACCAAAGGAGGGAGCACCAATTCTGGTTCGATGACTTTCTACTTTGATGTTCAGTCGTTAGAGCGGAACCATGTTTATTTTCCATCAGTCGAACAATTTAGTTCATTCGGAGATGCGGCGAAACGCTATATTGCGGATGTTTATCAAGCGAGTAATTTGACTGGAGAGATCTTAAATCTAAGCCAAAAAGAGAGGAAGTGGATCAAAGACAATCCGGATGTTCGGATAGGTATCGATCCAAATTCGTTGCCTTATGAGGCGGTATCCAATACCGGTGAATACATCGGTATGATTGACGATTACCTAACGCTCATTGAGCAGAAAACAGGGTTAAGTATCAACCATGTAGACGTTGCAAGTTGGTCTGAGACCCGAAGCTTGGTTGATCATCATGAAGTAGAACTGGTCTCCGCAGCACAAGAGAACCGTTCGTTAGGAGACAACGTCAAAGCAGTCAAGAGCCTGTTTTCAAGCCGTTTAGCTATTGCATCGAGACGAGACATAAGTAGCTTGGTGCTTGAGGAAGCTGAAGGATGGAAAATCGGTATCTTGAAGAACGCAGCAAATACCGATGCGATTGTCGGGAAATACCCGAATATTGAATGGGTGAAAGTAGAATCCACTGAAGATGGGCTTAACCGACTGGATGATGAAACCCTAGATGGCATGATCGATACTGTCGAAGTCCTAAACTACCTCATTGATTCATTTGGTCATCGTGAGGTCGGAATTATCGGACGACTTGATTTTTTCCTTTCTCCAACCTTACACGTCATTAAGTCTGAACCTTTGCTTTATTCCATTGTGAATAAGGCGATTGAGAGCATTTCTGCTGAAGAACGTCAAAAGATATCGGCGAAGTGGGCAGCGCCAAAAGCGATAGAAAGAGTCGACTATGAATTGGTTTATACCATTTCAGGTTTTGCTTTGGTGATCGTTTTACTTATCGTTTTCTGGAATCGAAAACTCTCGAAACAAATAAGCATTGCCAATGATGCAACAGAGGCGCTTAAGAAGGCTCAGGAGCAACTCTACAATATGCTTAACAGCTCTCCTATCGCCGCGAGTGTTGTGTTTGAAGAGAAAGTTCGTTATGCCAACGATACTGCGAAACGGCTGTTTGGGGTTGAAGGTCTTGATCTTGATTCTATCGATGTAGCTTCTATTCATGACTCTTTATCCGTTCGGGATGATGTACATAAGGAGCTAATGCTCAATGGCAAGGTAGTAAACCGGGAGTTGGTGCTTAGAAAATCTGATGGAACCCGTTTCGTTGCGCTCGTCAGCTATTATTTGTTTGAGCTAGATGGCGAGATAGCCACGCTATTTTGGGCATTCGATATTTCAGAAATGAAGCGCCTTAATGAGCAATTAGAAGAAGAGAAACAGAGGGCCGATTTGGCGAGCCAAGCTAAATCGGAATTCTTAGCCAATATGAGCCATGAAATTAGAACGCCAATGAACGCTATTATTGGTTTGTCTTATCTGGCGATTGGCGAAATATCTAATCCGGTCGCTCGAAATTACATCGAGAAAGTGCACCGTTCGGGGCACTCACTGTTAAGCATCATTAATGACATCCTCGACTTCTCTAAGATAGAGGCGGGACAGCTTGTCATTGATAGCATCCCATTTGATCCCGTGACGACATTCCAAGATGTCATTGAGTTGATGGAACCCAAAGCGAATGAGAAGCAACTTAACTTGTCTATGTCGATAGATCCAGAGTTAAACACTCCGTTGATTGGTGATCCATTAAGGCTGTTCCAAGTAATACTTAACCTTGTTGGTAATGCGATTAAGTTTACGGAAACAGGCAGTGTCTCGTTAACTGTAGCCCTTGTTGAATCAGATGATAACAGTCTGACTATGAAGGTGATGGTGGCCGATACTGGCATAGGAGTTTCTGATGAGAATCTACACAAGCTCTTTGAAGCATTTAGCCAAGCCGATAGTACAACTACGCGCCGATTTGGTGGCACTGGGTTAGGACTCAATATTAGCCAGAAATTGGTTCGTGCAATGGGTGGCCAAATTAGTGTTGAGAGTGTTTTCGGGCAAGGCAGCGAGTTTTCGTTTGTTCTAACATTGCCAAGATCAAGTGTTGAAGAATTGGCAGAGTTTAAAGCCCAAGAGCTGCAACTGGATTACCAGATAGAGTTCAAAGGTCAAAGGGTATTGCTCGTTGAAGATAATGAGTTAAATCAAGATTTAGCTTTGGCATTCTTCACCCGCTCTAATCTGAATGCCGACTTGGCAGAGAATGGAAAAGAGGCACTGGAGTTAGCTCAAAGCAATGAATACGAGATGATCTTTATGGATCTGCAAATGCCCGTGATGGATGGCTTTGAAGCGACGCGCCAGATCCGTAAGTTTGATACTCAGGTTCCTATTATCGCGATGTCCGCCAATGTGTTTGCTGATGCGAAGCAAAGAGCAAGAGACGCAGGTGTAACGGACTTCTTAGACAAGCCGATTATCATAGATAAAGCGACTTCTTTGATCATCAAATACATCGTGCCGGAGGTGATGGTTGAGGGTAAAGCGTCATCAGAGTCGCCTTTAGTTAGGATGCAAAATAGCAGCTCTAACAGTCCGACATTAAGCTCTGATACTCTGATGGTTCTCCCTGTTTTCTCATTGCCAAGGTTCGGTCAGCTGACTCATTATGATGTGAAGCTGCAAGACAAGATGCTTGGTAGATTCTGCCAAGGGGCGCCTGACATTATGTCGGATACCTTCGACAACCTAGTGCAAGATGAATGGGTGACGTTAGAGCGGAACCTACATACGTTAAAAAGCATGGCGGCTTCTATTGGCGGGTTGCAATTGGCTGAACAACTCGGTGGTCTTGAAAGCAAAGCGCATAACAAGGCGTGTGATGAGCAGGATCTTAAACAAGCTGAGCTTGGGTTAATCGAATTGATTAAAGCGGTTGAGAGCAGCTTTGACGAGTCTGGTGCTGAAAGCGTTGAAACGGCATGTACTCAAGAAACTGAGGTGAAAAGCGCTGATGCATCGAATTCGCCTAATATCACTCAAGAGCAGCGTGCTAAGTTGTATTCGCTGTTGGATGCTTATGATAACGATGCGACCCAATACGTGACTGAATTACTGGCACAGTATCCACATTCAGCAGTTCTTAAAGATGTCCAAAGTGCGTTAGATAATTACGACTTTGAACGAGCCCAAGAGGTTCTGAGCGCTTCTGAGTAGCTGTCTTTTGAACATCACTCCAACATTAAAGCCTTTAGCTCTTGCTGCGAAATAACGAACTAGCTAAAGGCTTTACTTCTTTCTGTGTCTCGGATTAATTACTGACGTGTTGTTTGATTAGATCGATAAGGGTGTTGTATCTGTGCGGCAGTTTTCTGTTTCGTTTTTGAACCAAATACAGTGTTTCTTCAACCTTCACTTTAGGTGGCACAACGTGCAACTTCTCTTTGTCTGGAAAGTTTTCGACAGCCCCTGCGGGTAACACGGTGAACCCAAGCCCTTTTGATACGGGTAATAGAATTTGGTGGAGTTGATTAATGTAGCCAGACTTCGGGATCTCATTGATGTTGATGTTCGCTAAATCTTTATCTCCGCATAGGTCAAAATACAAAGACAGGTAATGAGCAGAGTCTGGATGGGCTATGAGGCCGATATTGTGCAGAGCTTCAGGGGTAATCTCTAAGTCAGCAAGACTATGATGGACGATTAAGCACAGCGCCTCATTACCAATAACTTGGCTCTGATAATAGCTGTCATTGGGTGAATGTCTGACGATTCCAATATCGGTGGTGCCTTGGATTAGGTCGTTCAATATCTTTTTGTTCGGTGCCGCTTCTAGGTTGATGCTCAGGTCTTGATGTTGCTGCTGCAGTTCAAGAAGCTTGGGATACAGACGCAAAGAGAGTGAACCCGAACAGGATAGATGACATTGCCCAGAATAAGGATTGTCGAAACTCAGAGATTCGAATAAATCTTCTTGGTCTTTTTCCAGTTTAAGAGCGTAGCGATACATAATCCGACCTTGTTCGGTCAGTTCGAAACTCTTATTTTCTCTCGATAACAAGTCACAGTTACAAGCTTGCTCAAGCTTTTTGATGTGTTGGCTAACGCCAGGCTGTGTCATATACAGCTTTTCTGCAGTTTGGGTGAAATGACCAACTTCAACCAGAGTCTTAAATGTATTGAGCCAAAGTGGATTAATCATACTCACCTTTAAATGCTAAAGCCTATAAATAACAGAAAATTATTATTATCTTAAGTAATGATAATTTCAACTCTAGCGTCTTAAGTAACGCTAATCAAAGTCATATGGTGGTAACTATTGATATTGGCCTATTGGCCGCTTTGTAGAGTTGCTATGAGTAACAAAGTGTTGCGACTTTGTTGATTGTTTGGTCTATTGACCAACTGTGCTCATATTTAGGAACGAAGATGAATAGAAATGTTTGGCTGCTCTCACTGTGTCAGGCCTTGCTGATGACGGGTAACATATTACTGATCTCGGTGATTGGCTTGATCGGCAAGCAGATTGCGCCCAGTGTCAGCATGATTACCTTGCCGGTTGCGCTGCAATTTTTGGGTTTAATGGCAGCCACTATTCCTGCGTCTCTAATTTCAGGCAAGTTAGGGAGAAAGCGAGGATTTAGCATTGGTAATGTGGCTGGCATTACAGGGGCGAGCCTTGCCACTTACGCACTGTCTCAGCAAAATTTCTATCTGTTTTGTTTCGCCACGTTCTTACTTGGGATAGGCATAGGTTTTGGCACGCTTTATCGCTTTGCTGCAATCGAGGTGTGTGATGAAAATGCCCGTCATCGAGCGATATCTATATCGATGGCTGGTGGCGTGTTGGCGGCGGTACTCGGGCCAAACTTAGCGATTATGTCTCAACAGTGGTCAGCAGATGGCTTGTATATTGGTGCTTTTGCTTCGCTGATCGGCCTAAACATCTTAGCTTTAGCCTTGTTACAAACAATTCAGTTTCCTAAGGTCTCTTTTAATAGTCAGGCTCCCAAAGCCGATCCTTTAAGTGTGATCGTTAAAGCGCCGAACTTTATTGGCGCTGTGTTTGCGGCCATGGTTGCTTACGCCGTGATGAATATTTTGATGACTGCAACGCCATTGGCGATGATTGGTTGCGGATTCGATTTTACTAAAGCTGCTGGTGTGATTGAGTGGCACGTATTGGGTATGTTTGTGCCTGCATTCTTTACGGGTTCCCTCATCGAGAAGTTCGGTTCAAGAATGATGATCCTTGCAGGTGGCGTGTTATTTGTGGTGAGTATTGCCATCAATATCCATGGCGTATCAATTTGGCACTTTAGAGCGGCTTTGGTTGTGCTTGGTGTGGGTTGGAACTTTATGTTCATCGCTGCAACAGGCTTATTCAGCCAGTCGTATCAAGCTCAAAATAAAGCCAAGGCACAAGCGTTCAATGAATTTGTTGTGTTTGGCTGTGTAACTGTCACGGCGCTACTGTCTGGTTGGTTGGAGTCAACAGTAGGTTGGCAAAACCTTAACGTTTACGTTTTACCATTCGTTTTGGCCGTAATTTTGTTGTTTGCATTCAGTGCGCGTAAATCACGCATTCAAAAGCAGCCCGTGTAATGGTTCCGAATGGTGGTTCAGCAAGTTTTTTACTGTGACTAAACCCCTAGTATCTTAAATTGCGACCAATAAAAAGCCCTACCGAATCGGTAGGGCTTTCGCTTATGGCTTAAATAATGACGTTTTCTTAAAACTGCTGTCGTGGTTTATATCCTGTGACAACAGTACTTAAGCTTATTTTGTAAATCCTCATGATAGAGCCTGCTATGATTTACAGGTCGACTAAAATTGTCTTAGTCGTAATCCCGCCTTGGTCATCGATTATCTTCAGTGTCACCTTGTGCTTACCGTATGATGGGAAGATTGAGGTGAATGTACGACCTCGTTTCACCTTACCGTTTGGAAGTGTCCACTCGGTATCAACAATACGACCATCACTGTCTGAACTTGTTGACCACATGGTTACCCAGCGACCCAAGTGAATGTACTTCGCGCTTGCTTCTGGAAGAGCGTTTGGAGATTCAACACTCACTACGGAGCTGAACGAATCGGTATTGCCTTTGTCGTCGACAACAGTCAAGTTCACCGTGTATTCACCTGCTTGCTCGTAAGACCAAGTTGGCGCCAATTCGTTACTTGTTGTGCCGTTGCCCAAGTCCCATAGATAACTGGTGATCTCACCGTCTTGGTCTGAGCTAAAGTTACGTGCTGAAACGTTCAGGCCAGTCACATTAAGTTCGAAGTTCGCAGTAGGAGCGACGTTGTGTTGGCTTACTTTAGATAAGCGAACCACACCGTATTCGTTGTTGTAACTCTGATTCACAATATCGACCGCTAAACCAAACTCCGTCAGGATACGTCCTGAGTCTGGTGCTTGAGGCGATGTGTAATCTTGGTCATCCGAGAAGCTAGCATTGCCAACTAAACTGGTATCTTCGAGCACATCATTGTCGCTGTTTACAAGACGCATTGGAGTATGATCTTTGAGTGAAAACGCCGCATCACGAACTTGGTAACGAGTTTGAGCGACTTCACCGGATTGTTCCCAAGTCATTGCATTCTGGTCGGCATCGACCACGCCTAACCAACCTTCACCTGGGTGTTTGCCTACCCAGTTATCAGTCAGAGATTCGTCTACGTACCAAATAATCAAACCCGGATCGAATGAGATCAGTTGGCCCATGCGTTTGATGTTGGCTAGACCCTCATCAACGTCCATGTGGCTGCGCCATTGCAACAGGTAGTAGTGTTGCGCTTGGTGGAACCCATTACTCAGTTTGTAACCATTTAGGGCGAAGGTGGAGTTGCTCTCACCATCGTCTATTAAGGTTACTTCACCATCAACGACCACACTGAGGTTATCCAAATAGAAACCTTCCATCGCCAAGCCACCATCGGTGATGTACTCAAACGAAAGCTCTATTTCTTGGCCTGCCCATTGTGAAACGTCAAACTCAGCGTCAATCCACCCGCCAGATTTGCCGCCAATAGCAGGAACGAGGCCAGTATTGTATGGGTCATCCAATGAGGTGATGTTGCCTGCAATGGCTTGGCCATTCACTAGTACGCGCGCAAAGTCGTAGTCTTTCTCAATTTCATACCAAGTTTTGAACGAAAGCAGTGCAGAATCACCGGCTGGAATCACCAACTTGCGTGTCATACTGTTTTTCAGGTCATCGCCTTTTCGAGAGTGGAACGAATACTCACCAGCAAACGGTTTTAAACCTTCGATCTGTTTTTCTGGAAGATCCACTTTAATCATGTTCGGACGGCTGTTATCCGTTGTTTGGAACAGCGTGTAAACTTGTGGGTTGTCTTCTAGATCATTAATTGAGATTTGATCATCGTTAACCCAGCGACCACCAATCGACTTCTGTAGGAAGTGTTTTGCCCAAGAGCTGAATGCCGTTGGCTGTGTGCCACCAATTTGACCAGCCCAACTGCCCGAAGACATGATTGACCAGTAAGAGACAGGTTCACCCTTGCCTGTATATTGCGTGTCGTACTCGTCTGGCAAGCCTAAATCATGGCCATACTCGTGAGCACATACACCAGCTGCGGCATCAATCGGTTGAATCGTGTAATCAAATGCTGCGTATTGGCCACCAAAGCGGTCTGGAAGCGAGCTAGAGGTGCCTTTAAGTACATGAGTGCGACCAAGGTTGAATCGGTGAGACCAAATCGCATCAGGGCCTAATACGCCACCACCGGCTTCTTCACCAACAGATGCGTGGAACACCATTAGATGATCAATCACACCATCGGGTTCACGGAAGTTTCCGTCACCGTCGTAATCGTAACGATCTTCAATATCGTAATCGGCTAGGTTGATGCTAGGATCTTGAGCCAATTGATTCAGTGCTTCGCGAACCAGTTCTTGCGCGTTGAGATCGTTGTCGGTAGTAGGGGAGTTACCCCCATAGAATGACGCAGGTTTAGAGGCGCGATACCAACCTGCAGCTTGGCCCGCAACGCTGTAACTATCACCAGATTCGCTTTGGTAATACTGACGCATCGAGATTAGGTTTTCGCCGTTTGGCCCAGTGTAGCCAGAGTTTGAAAACAACAACTCTTGATAATGTTCTGGGTTGTAGCTCTCGTAGAGCATTTGTGTGTGCTCTTCGGTCAGTTTGTTGTTATCCCAGTTCAAATCAGGGAAATCGACTAACAGAGCGAGTACTTTATCGGTACGCTTGGTGCCGACTTCTAACGCAAAGACGCTCGCCTTTTTAACACCAGATCCTTTTTCTATGGCTTTAAGTATTTTTGCTCGTTGCTCAAGTGCTTTTTTACCGAATTGAGCGTCACCTTTAAAACCGGAATTGATTTTATTCTTCAAGTAGCGGTCAAGTGCGTCGTGCTTTGCCACATCGGTTGCATCTTGGTCGACTAAGCCCTGTCTAACTAGCATTTCAATGAGTTTGTCTTCATTAACAACGCCTAAATCAATAGGTGTTTTTGCATAACTACTGACGCTAAATAGAGTAAGCATTGCTGAAGCCAACAATGTTTTTCTCATCATTTTCATTATATTTTCCT
>NZ_JBFRLX010000008.1:0-591 GCF_041470165.1 Vibrio sp. 10N.286.46.A8 | reverse complement strand
TTTCATTATATTTTCCTTTTATATTTCCATGTCGATATCAGTATCAACTTGCCTTATTCGGATCTGTTGTCCGAGTTTGGCCTAATACACTCTTGTGGTGTCTTATTTAACTGACGTGTGTTTGTTGTATTTTTTTTACTTTCTATCTCCTTTGTATTGGTTGTCTCTTTTCTACTTTTTGAATCAAACGGAGTGCTCTTCGCTTTTTTAGCGTTGAGATAGATACGTAAAGCTTCTTGATTTTCCTCATAGGTTAAGCCAGAACAGATAACACCTCTTTTAATCAATGACTTAAGCAATGGTTCATCGTTCTCAATAGTGGAAGCCTGTGACAGTGATGACAAAGTTAGAACCATTAAAGTCATTGCTTTTATGGGTGTTTTTGTAAGAATCTTAGTTGTGCGAGCCTCGGTTGTAAGAGGCGCTGTTATAAGGAGCATATTAAAAAGAGCCATCAGTTTTGATTATGTAACAAAATATATTTATAAAATTAACCAATCAAATAGATAATTATTACAAGCAATTGTTCGTTCCGATTTCAACATTTAAAGTTAATATCAAATAATGGTCGTTATTTATTTTATTATCAGC
>NZ_JBFRLX010000007.1:0-19075 GCF_041470165.1 Vibrio sp. 10N.286.46.A8 | reverse complement strand
AAATAAAATAAAAGCCTACGATTGCAGGCTTTGGGTAGAAATGAGTTTTAGCTTATTAAGTTGTCATAAGTGGCATGACAACTTCTGCTGTTTCCAAAACGGACTCTGAGTATTCTGGATAAATGTCGAGCAAGGTATTAACCAATACATCAACGAGCAACAGAGCACCAACTTTAGAAGAAAACGCGCCTCCAGTCAGTGGGCCTTCAGGCCTTGCTGCCACTAACATTTCAGTAGATATGGCAGACAAAGGGCTGTGACTAATGTTCGTTAAGGAGACGACAGGAACTCCGCGCTTATACGCTTGCGTCGCCGCGTGGACTACCTCTTTGGTCGAACCGGAACTGGACACAGATATCCACAAATCACCTTCAGTACAACGAACTGCATTCATTGCGGCAAGGTGAGTGTCCTCATACATAGTGACTTTTTTACCAATTCTTAACAAACGAAAAGAAAGATATCGCCCTACAATACTCGATGCACCAACGCCAACACAGCTGATAAAACTAGAGTTATGAACAAGCGTACAGATCCTCTCTAACGATTTTCTGTCAATTAGCTTGGCGGTATCATTCAAACTTGCTACCGCATTCTGAGCGGAAACGTCGCAAATATCGCCTTCAATTTCTGGCGCATTTTGGCTAGCCGTTTGGCTTAAATCGATAGCCAACCCCATACGGAAGTCGGAATACCCTTTATATCCCATATCACGACACAGACGGACTACTGTCGCTTCACTGGTTTGAGTATTTTTGGCAAGTTCCGTGATTGTTTGAAATTGCACATCGTGTGCATTTTCAATAATGTAATTAGCCACAATAGTGAGTTTTTTACTCAAGGGTTCTATATTTGAACGCATTCTGACTAATAAATTTTTAGGCGTATTCACATTGGCCCCTTTAAATACTTAATGCTTGAGCCAAAATAACAGACTCCATAAAACAATGACATAGCACCCCACCTTAAAGCGCATTATAAGGGGGATTCCCCCCCTTTTATTGTTACAAGAAGTCAGCGTCTCGCATTTTTGCTACAACATCGGCTTTTTGTACTGCCGTTAACGGGCGAATTGGGGAGCGAGGATTACCGGCATCAATACCATGCAATTCCATCGCGGCTTTACCCGCTGCTACGCCGCCGTATTCTACCAACACACGAATAAGCGCAATTACTTTGTCCATTAACGCTGCGACTTGAACTTGATCGCCCTTGTTAAATGCTTCAATGATCTTCAAGTAAAGTGGTGCAGCGTAGTTATAAGTACTACCGACAGCACTCACAGCCCCAACAGCCAAACCAGCGGGCAAAAACTCATCAACACCAAACGGGATATCAAACTTACCATTGGCTACACGTACACAACGTTGATATTCATACAAATCGACGTTGTTAAATTTTGCACCCGATAAGTTAGGAATACGATCATCGGCTTGAATTAGAAACTGTTCCAAATCGACATTTACGCCAGACATACCAGAGTGGTAATAATAAAATCCTTTTGAAGGCGCGGCGGCCGCAACTTGCGCACAGTATTCGACCAAATCTTCAACATTGCCTGGTTTAAAGAAACACGGACCAATAGCCGATGTCGCGAGAATATCCAAACCCTCTGCGTGGCGAGTAAGCTCTAACGTATCAATAATACTTAGCGCACCAGTATGAATAATGAGATCTAATTTACCAGCAGCAGCCTTAACCCAATGCTGCGCGATTGCTTTACGTTCTTCAACCGAGCAATGAATCCCCTCACCCGTTGTTCCACACACGTAAGCGCCCGTTACTCCTTGATCAACTAACAGTTCTGCAATTTGGTCAATCGCACCAAAATTGACTCTGTTAGCGGCATCAAACGGTGTGTGTGGCGCTGCAATTAGTCCAGATAACTTTTTCATCTTCTTACCTTAATTTTATTGTCTTAAATATGGAATAAACCGGAACCCATTCCATCTACTTAGTCGTTTATTTAATCTGCGGCTACTTTCCGTAATCAAGCATCAATTCTGGAAGAAAAAGCGTGAATTGAGGGAATACCGCAATAAGTGCCAGCACGATAAATAATGGCACCAAAAGTGGAATGACCCCTTTGGTCAAGGTATGGAACGGAATGTCTCCAACCTTCGAAACCACATACAAAGCCATGCCCATTGGCGGAGTTAAAATACCAATCATTAAGTTCAAAATAGCCATTACACCGAAGTGAACCGGATCAATACCCACAGCCGCGGCAACAGGTACAAGGAACGGAACCAATAAAAGAAGCAAGGCTAGCGATTCGATAAATGTGCCCAAAAACAGGAGCAGTAAGTTAATCAGTAGCAAGAGTACAAGCGGGTTATCACTGATTGTTAAGAAATAGTCAGCCATCATTTGAGGCAATTGTTCTCGAGCCACAATCCAACCAAATACCGTTACCCCCATGACCATCAACGCGACAACGGCAGTGGTATTAACGGTTTCTTTTAAAATACCGACAAAGCTTGTAAGCGTAACTTGACGGTAAACCACAACACCTAAGAACAAAGCGTATAAAGAAGAAACAACGGCCGCTTCTGTTGGAGTGAATTTCCCGGAGAAAATGCCACCAATAATGATAACTGGCGTCAACAAAGACAAGAAAGCTTCTTTTAGTGATTTAAATCGCTCACCACGAGTCGCTTTAGGTAAGGTCATGTAGCCACGTTTCTTACAGATGAAATAGCTCATTACCATTAATGAGGCTGCACACATCAATCCAGGGATGGCTCCCGCCAAAAACAAAGCACCGATCGATGTATTTGAAACCACACCATAAATGACAAGCGGCACAGAAGGTGGAACCAAAGGACCAATAATGCAAGAAGCGGCGGTTAATCCACCAGCAAAGTCATCATCATACTTTGCATCTCGCATTGATTTGATTTCAAGTTGCCCAAGGCCACCCGCATCCGCAAGCGCCGATCCAGACATGCCAGAGAAAAGTAAACTTGCCATAATATTTACATGGCCCAAGCTACCGGTAATGTGCCCGACCATGGATTTAGCAAAGTTAAAAATACGTTCTGTAATACCAGCGCTGTTCATTAAGTGTCCAGTTAATACAAAAAACGGAACCGACAACAAGGTGAAGTTGTTGATGCCACCCAGCATTTGCTGAGCCGCGAAGTTAATTCCGGTACTTTGAGTCAATACCAAAAATACGAGTGCAACGAAAATAAGTGAAAAACCGACGGGCATCCCTGCAAACAGAAGTGCTAACCAGCCAAAAATTGAACCTGCCATAATGACTCCTACCTAACGACTGTTTGAGATGATTGTTCAGATGACTTAGCTGTACTTACACGAAACTCACCGACTAACTGAACCATTTTTTCCAGTTGACGTGCCACCATAAACAGCCCCGCAAGTGGTAAACTGTAATTCATCCACTTACTCGAAATTTCTAACGTGATCAGTTCAAAAAAAGCGGTACGTTGAACGTGCTGGTAGCCTAAATAAATGATGGCAAAAATAGACACGAGCACAGCTAACTCCAAAGTAAACGCTAACGAAAAGCGTATTTTGTTGGGTAATTTATCTGAGAAAAAAGTAATTTTGACGTGCGAGCCCGTTTTGATGGCCATCGCACAACCAATTAACGACATATACATAAAAAGAACTCGTGCGAGCTCTTCACTCCAAAGCGAAGGATCATTCAATAACCAACGGGTTCCGATCTGCCAAGTCAGTACTAGGAGCAGAATGGCCATTAAAGGCACGGTGATGATCTCTTCGATATTATCAATAATCTTACGTAACATTTTTTAGCTCCAAGGCTGGCCTCTAATGGCCAGCCAAGCTTATTTACTACCAATAGACGATGGCTTACATGCTCGCCAGTTTTTTCACAATTGGCTGACCAATTTTGTCTTCAAACTTCGTGTATAGCGGCTCCATCGCTTGACGGAACGGAGCAAGGTCGGGGTAAGTAACATTCACGCCTTGAGACTCAAAGAAAGCAACTAACTCAGCTTCTTGTTTTTTCACTGAAGCAGTATGAGCAGCGCCCGCTTTCGCTACCGCGGCAGTCACGATCTTACGATCAGCCTCAGACAGTTTTTGCCAAGTTGTCTCAGAAATGATCACCATTTGATCGTTCACAATGTGGTTTGTGATCGCGAGGTTCTTCTGAACTTCATAGAACTTCATTGTTTTAATGGTCGGCAATGGGTTTTCTTGGCCATCAACGGCGTTGGTTTGCAGTGCTAGGTACACTTCAGAAAACGCCATTGGTGTCGGAGATGCACCAGACAGTTTTGCGTAGTTTAAGTTTGGTTTAGCGTTTGGAACACGAAGCTTCAAGCCTTTAAAGTCTGAGATTGATTCAAGAGGGCGGTTAGACGTTGTTTCACGCGTTCCGTTGTACCAAGTATCTAACGCTCGCCAATTGAACTTAGTCAACATTTCCTCACGGATGCCTTGGCCAAAATCAGATTCGAACATACGGCGTAGATGTTCATAATCTTTCGCAACGTATGGCAATGTTACGGCTTCTGCGCGAGGAATCCAAAGACCCATACGACCGAACTCTGCGTAAGTGATGTCCAAATCACCTAGGCTTAGCTGTTGCAACATTGCGCGGTCATCACCTAACTGTGCGCTTGGAAAAAGTGACAGTTTGATGTCCCCGTTACTCATCTCATCAATGGTATCCGCAAGCAGTTTCGCAGAAGTGTATTCCACAGAGCCTACTGAGGCTTGCATTCCCATTTTCAGCGTTGTAGCCGCTTGTGCAGAAACAGCAAATCCGAGAGTCAGCATAGCAATAGTGATTTTGTTCATGGCTTTCATATTATTCCCTTATATTGGTTTTCGGTCTGATTTCACCACTTTCAAAAAAAATTTTTATTTTGTTTGAAAAAAATCTTCGTTATGGATTATTATTGCGGTGAAGATTATTTTCAAACCTAGATTTAACAAAATGTGATCACGGACAGATATTCAATTCAAATAGCACTACAGTTGCTCATTCATTGCTGTGATGCATTCAAGTAATACCGTGACAAAACTTATACAGACGAGGCCCATCGTGAGAAATAAAGCAATTTGTATCAATGACTTAAAAGGCATTTTACACGGACAAACCATTGTCTCTATTCAACCAGTTGAATTCAGCCCACTTGCGAAAACTGAGATTATTGTCGCAATGGCACAAGCCGCAGAACAAGCTGGAGCGAAAGCACTCCGCATTGAAAGTATCAACAATGTGAAGGCGGTTTCTGAACATGTCAGCATACCAATTATTGGTATTGTGAAGCGTGATTTAGAGAATAGTCCGGTAAGAATTACGCCTTATTGCAGCGATGTCACTGCACTGGCAGAGGCTGGAGCAACCATCATAGCGTTTGACGCAACTGACCGAATTCGACCAGAAAGCCGCGATGCAATCGTCACCGCAATTAAGGAAACAGGTTGCTTTGCGATGGCGGACAGTTCATGTTTTGAAGACGGTCTTTGGGCCCATCAGCATGGCGTCGAGATCATTGGATCAACGTTGTCAGGTTATGTTGGAGAAAGTGAACCAACTGAACCAGACTTTGAACTGGTTAAACAGTTTTCTAAAGCGGGTTTCTTTACTATGGCAGAAGGCAGGTACAACACACCTGAACTTGCCGCTAAGGCCATTGAGTGTGGTGCAACAGCAGTAACCGTTGGTTCAGCCTTGACACGATTAGAAGTCGTAACGAACTGGTTTAATAAAGCAACTCAAGCAGTAGAGGCGTAATAATGAACATCCTAGCCATTGACATTGGCGGCACAAAAATCGCGTTGGGGTTTGTCTCAAATGGCAAGCTCTGTGAGCGAATGCAAATCCCGACCATTGACGTAACTTCTGCAAATCAATTTGCAAACCATATACTGCAGCACTGCGAACCTTGGTTAGAAGATGTGGATCAAATTGGCATCTCCACTACGGGGTTGGTTACAGAACAAGGGATCAGCGCCATTAACCCAGACACATTGGCCTTTCCCACTCCTTTCCCACTCCATACTGAAATCAAAGCACAAACAGGCAAGCCAGTCGCAATGCTAAACGATGCGCAGGCAGCGGCATGGTATGAATACTTGCACTTAACCGATCAAGAAAAAAACATGGCCTATCTAACGGTATCAACCGGTGTCGGTGGCGGCTTGATTCTTGATGGGAAGCTTCATCGCGGACAAAACAACTTTGCCGGACATATAGGTCATTTAGTGATTGATCCCAACGGGCCAATTTGTGGCTGTGGTCAAAGAGGTTGTGTCGAAGCCATCGCCTCAGGGACAGCCATCAATAAATACGCCCAACAGACAATTAATAACACCATTTCTAACGTCGAACTTTTTGAGCAAGCGCACCTTAACCCCTCTGCCGAACACATTATTCAGCAAAGCGCCCAAGCTATCGCCACGTTATGTTGTAATTTAAAAGCCACCCTTGATTTAGATGTGATCGTAATCGGGGGGGGAGTGGGTCTTGCGGCTGGTTATTTAGAGCGGGTAGCACAGCACATTGAGATGCGTCCGCGTCCATTTCAAGTCAAGTTAGCACCAGCAAAGGGCAATCATGATGCTTGCCTATTAGGGGCCGCCGCTCTTTTTGAACACTGAGTTTAAGTGTATTTGGGCTCTGTATATACCACGTATTTTATCAAGACGACTCTTCAATTAAGAGCGAAAGGACTATTCATGACACTCAAAGCAATCTCAGCGCTGCGTATTTTTGATGGTGAGAAGATGCACTACGAATCCGCATTACTTTGGCAGGAAAACCACATCGTCTCAATCGTGCCTGAGAATCGTATTCCTGCGCAAGCCGAAGTCATACGCTACCCTTCATCTACGCTTACACCAGGGTTTATCGACCTCCAAGTAAACGGTGGCGGCGGTGTCATGTTCAACCAACAAACCGACGTCAAAGGCATTGAAACCATCTGTCATGCCCATAGAAAACATGGTACTGCTTACTTGCTACCTACGTTAATCAGCGACAGTTCAGAAAAGATCAAACAAGCCTTGTTGGCTACTCGTTCCGCTCTAGAAAATAAAACTAAGGGCGTATTGGGTGTCCACTTAGAAGGACCATGGTTAAGCCCGGAAAAAAAAGGCGCTCATGATACCAGTCATTTTTACGACCCTACCGTCGCCGGACTCCTCGAACTTCCTTGGCTAACTCAGGGAAAAACGCTTATTACTTTAGCTCCTGAAGCTGTAAATTCAGCCGCTATTGACTGGCTTTCTCGTAAAGGGGTATTGGTGTCTTGTGGCCATAGTAATGCAACAGAGCAGCAACTAAGCGAAGAAACCTTATCCCATATTGATGGCTTCACACACCTATACAACGCAATGTCTCCTCTAAACGGCAGAGAGCCGGGCGTTGTTGGCACAGCGTTAATGACTGATCACGCGTGGTGCTCAATTATTACCGATGGGATTCACGTTGCCCCTACAAACATCAAGCTTGCCCACCGAGCAAAACCAAAAGGGAAATTGCTAATTGTCTCAGATGCTATGGGCTCAGTCGGTAGCGCAGACAATAGCTTCGTTCTCAACAACGAAATTATCAAAGTTGTTGAGAACAAATTGGTCAATTCGAATGGCAACCTAGCTGGTGCACATATTGGCATGGATCAATCTGTTGCTAATATTATTGCATGGGGAATTGATGAAGAAGAAGCTTTTAAAATGGCATCGACTTACCCTGCACATGCGTTGCGAAGTGGGAGCTCCCTTGGTTACTTAAAAGAAGGATATATTGCAGCAGCAACAATTCTAAATGATAACTATCATACACAAGCAGTTCTTGTTGACGGCGAAATTTGGAAAAGCTAACTCAAGTCATATCGCAAGCGGCAGATATCAACTCACTAAGATCCGAGTCTGCAGTAGCAATAGTAAACTAACGAACTTATAGGGGTGGGATAATTTCTGAGTTTGGTCGAACATAGTAAAGTCACTTTTATTGTGACTCTACAGTAAAAGTCGAGTCTGAAAACTCATAGTGCAGATAGCAAAAAGCCGCTCATTAAGAGCGGCTTTTTTAATGGGTGGAAGCCCCAGCCACATCCCGGCACACACGTCGCCTGCTGCGGCTGCTCCCTTCCAGGCCTGACCGAGTTCACAAGTTAGTGTTGCGGGAGGACCAGAGCCTCCATAGATTCTTTTTCTAAGAGGCTTGCCTCAAAGAGTGATTGGATTATTAAGCATCGCAGCAACCATTGCAAGCCCTTCCACCCTATTTTTGAACAATTGCGTTCTAAGTGCTTATCCTTTATTCAACCCATTCGCAAATCGCAGGTAAATTCGCCATTTACCTGCAGTTGAAAGGTTTGGTTACAGAAGAGCTAAATATCGATGTCTTCATTATCTTCGGTGCGAAGGATGTAGTCTGTCATCCAAGCGGTGCCCAACAAACATAACCACACCACAAAAACGGGACTAGGCACTTCGATACTTGGGGTTATCACCAAAGCCGCAAAACCGACTGTTGGCAATGTCCAACACAACAGCTTATTCCAACGGAAAGTTTTCAAGCGCGTCAGTGTTTCCATCGATGCCATGATACCCGTGACACACAAAGCAACCAAAGCGGCATAAGGTAAATCGGCCATCCATAATGGAAGTATTAAGCCTAATGACCACCAGCTGTGTCGACTGGCTGGTTTAAGATGATTTGCCGCCCACCAAATCACGATGATCGACAAGGTTTGCAGCGTGGTAACCCACGGAACGCCATCAAGCTTTCCTGCGGATTGCGTCACCATGATCCCGACTTGTAGCGTTGCGACGATCAAGCCAGAAATAATCACGACCGACAAACTGCTGCGTTTTGAAAAGACCACCATCAATAGTGGGAATAACACCCATACACTGACAGAGAGCGTGATGGGTTGCAAAGGAAGGGTTAGACCGTAAGTGGTCATGGCAGCAAGCAAAGCTAAACCTGCGATACCCCCCTGCGGTAGAATCCATAAAGCAGGAATGACCATTGCAAGTACTGGGATATCCCCCTCACTTAAACTGATTGCTCTCGCGCAAACAACCGCTAATAATGTGGTGATCAAGAACTGAAACGTTGAAAATACCATAGCCCTCTCCTTCTACCGATCCGTGGTATTTATGAACTAGGAACATTTAGTATGGACCAATTTTTGCCCCAAATCTTTGCTGTGATTCACCAAATTCCATATGGGAAAGTAACAACTTATGGAGACATCGCACGTTTTTCAGGATTTCCGGGTTATGCGCGCCATGTGGGTAAAGCGCTGGGTAACCTACCAGAAGGAAGCAAACTGCCTTGGTATCGGGTGATCAATAGTAAAGGTGAGATCTCTTTGAAAGGAGATTCCTTTGATCGCCAGAAAAAGCATTTGCAAGAAGAAGGGATTGAAGTGAGTGACACGGGGAAAGTTAAACTCAGAATATACAAATGGCAGCCCTAGAGCTGCCACTAATCGTCTATTCAACTGACTAAATTAAGCTTAATCAAGATGCCTTAACAGTGGCATCGATTTCGAATTAACGGACACCAACCAAACGTAGGTCTGCTTGTTGCGTGTTTTCTACGTCAGTAATCACTGACTTAATCGTGTCTGTTGTGAAACGTAGTTTGCCGTCAACGTGAATCGTTGCGCGCATGTTGTAACGGTGGTTAGCTTTAATCTTGTTGTTGTCGTAGCTCAGCTCGAATGCGAACGGAACTTGCTTACCGTCTGTGGTGAACTCTTGAGTCGCGATAACGGTCGATGGTGCGTCAGCCAGTGAGATGTCTTCTAGCGTAACAGTCACTACGGCATTCTCTGGCAATGCAATTCTTTCGCGATAGCTTACTGTTCCTGAAATCACTTGGGTGTTTTCTGCAACCACTTCCTGAGAAGCACTGGTTTCTGATGTTGCTTGGCAACCCACAAGTAGGCCAAACGATACTAAAGACGTAATAAGAATTAGAGCCTTTTTCATATTCAATTTCTCTCAACATGTTTGCCGGACTCGGCAAATCTACTCACCAATTATAAGAGAGCTTTCATATTCTGTCTCGAAACCCTATGATTTATTGACAGATATCTGACTAAGCTGAATGATTAACACCATAATCTGACACCTATTTTACCAAGAGGCATGCTGGCGATGAGTCAACCTTTAAATGAATTACTCAATTTACTTCAGCTAGAGAAACTAGAGGAAGGCCTGTTCCGCGGGCAAAGTGAGAACCTAGGTCTGCCACAGGTATACGGCGGTCAAGTATTAGGGCAAGCGCTTTCTGCTGCTCGTTATACGGTTCAAGACGACCGCAGCGTTCACTCGTTCCACAGTTACTTTCTATTTCCCGGCGACCCTGAAAAGCCCATTATTTACGATGTTGAGAACCTAAGAGATGGACGCAGCTTTAGTACACGCCGCGTGAAAGCGATTCAAAATGGCCGCCCTATTTTCTATCTTACGGCTTCTTATCATGGTGATGCACCCGGCTTTGAACACCAGAATGAAATGCCAAACATCCCAGGGCCAGAGAACTTTGCATCAGAAACTGAGTTAGCGAGCCACATTGCTGAATTTTTGCCTGAGAAACTGCGTAAGACTTTCTGTGGCGAAAAGCCAATTGAGATGCGCCCGGTAACAATAGTGAACCCGCTTAACCCTAAGAAAGCCGACCCAAAACAGTACCTTTGGGTGAGAGCAAATGGCGCGATGCCAGACAACCAATTGATTCACCAATACCTGCTTGCTTACGCATCCGACTGGGGATTCTTAGTGACGGCATTACAG
The DNA here is from genome assembly GCF_041470165.1 of Vibrio sp. 10N.286.46.A8. Lineage (NCBI taxonomy): Bacteria > Pseudomonadati > Pseudomonadota > Gammaproteobacteria > Vibrionales > Vibrionaceae > Vibrio > Vibrio sp. 10N.286.46.A8. The sequence goes on along the minus strand of NZ_JBFRLX010000007.1, from coordinate 8,311 downwards.
CCTCATGAAGTTTCGATCATGACGCCGAACTTCCAAGTAGCAACGATTGACCACTCTATCTGGTTTCACCGCCCATTCAAGATGGATGAGTGGTTGCTTTATGCGATTGAAAGCCCAACAGCTGCGAACACTCGTGGCCTAGTGCGCGGCGAAATTTTTAATCAGAAAGGTGAGCTCGTAGCGACAGCCGTTCAAGAAGGTGTGATGCGTTTTACTAAATAGCGATCAAGTAATACCAATCGTAGTAAATAACTGGTCATCCTAGCTTGTTAAAAACCTCGATAACTTCGTTAGAATTTTTGATTGTAGAATAACTACTTATCAGAAAATTCTGCCTTGTTCTCAAGCTTTTTTCCTGCGCTATTCCTGAACACTTACTTATTGTGATTGGTATAAATAGCGAATAAACGCTTTTTACAAGCCCCAAATATTTACGAGAAACAAAGAGAGGCTAGGTTTAATACCTAGCCTCTCTTTTTAATGATGCTAACGACAAGCTGTCACGTAACAGTCCGTAATCTCTATTCAACCTCTAGCAAGGGTTCGAATTCACCTTGTACTCGAGTTTTAATTCCATCACCAGCGTCTCGCAGTAGATTAAATGGCGATAACACCACGCCTTTCACTGCGCCCTCTGCGGCGCCCTGAGCTAACTCTTTACTTTTATCTGCCAGCAAATTCGCTTGTACCAAAATACCCGGTACTTCCGCTCGTAGCATTTCAGATTCGGCAACAACAGTGGGGATAGTTTGTTCGCGGTAAGATTTACTTTCAGCGAGCATCGGTGGCATCACATCGACACGGTATCGTTTTAATTCAGTCAATGTTGGCGGGATGACATCGGTTCTTACCTGCCCGACTTCCGTTCGGACATTTTTAACTTCATCTAATATCGCAGGGATTTTATTATCGACCGATGAAACGGTTTGATTCACTTTTTCGACGGTCTTTCTAACGTCTTCAACGGTATCTAACACCTGAGGAGCAAGCTCATTAACATGTTCAGCAAACGCTAATAGCTCTTCTACTTTTAGCCCTTTGGTAAGACCGGATAAATCTTCGATTACCTGCGGATAAGTATCAACGATTTCACCGACTTTATTGGTAAACGAATAGATGGTGTAACCCAAATAGAAAATGGCAACGGCCAGTACCAATTGGATAGCAGTAGATACTTTTGCAAACATGAATATTCCTTTTCTTTATCGCAGAGGCGAGATCTAAACTGAGAATATATCTAAACTGAAACGATAGTTAACTTTAGCTAGGTGTAGCTTAAAGAGGCAATGCCGTCGTGTACTTCAATGGCTCCATCGCAAACGTCGAGGTCACATTAGAGATACCATCAATGCTATTCACCAAGCGCTTGTAGAAATCATCAAAGCACTTCATGTCTTTCACCTGAACCTTCATCATATAATCATATTCGCCAGCCATGCGATAAAACTCCATTACTTCTGGAAATTCCGATACGGTGTTTACAAAACGACCATACCACTCATGAGAATGATCACTGGTTTTCACCAATACGAACGCTGTAAAAGCAAGTTCGAGCTTTTCAGGATTCAATAACGCCACTTTTTTTTCAATAATGCCGTTTTCTTCGAGGCGTTTAAGCCTTTTCCAACAAGGTGTCGTGGTGAGATTGACCGCTTCTGAAATGTCGTTCAATGACAATGTGCTGTCTTCTTGTAACAGCCTCAATATTTTTTTATCTACGGCATCTATCACACTTTCACCAAATCGAATTTAAAGAGAATAATTTTCTACAATTTAAGCAAAACAAAGCAAATATGGCAAAGTTTTTCTCTCAAATTCTAGCTAAATTGGAAGCATACCAATTACAAAGAATTCCTACACTCGATCAGGAGAACGCTTATGTGCACTGACCATCAATGGATTAACAACGCGATTCGTAGAATTGAAGCCGACTACCAACGCTCAGCGGATACGCACCTTATCAAGCTCGAACTGCCAAGTATCGAAGGCATTGATGTTTACCTTAAAGATGAAAGCACACACCCTACAGGCTCTTTAAAGCACCGCTTAGCGCGTTCTCTGTTCTTATACGCTATCTGTAACGGTTGGGTTGGCCCAGAAACAACGATCATTGAATCTTCATCAGGCAGTACTGCAGTATCTGAAGCGTACTTCGCTCGCCTACTTGGCCTGCCGTTTATTGCGGTAATGCCGAAATGCACAGCGAAGAAGAAGATTGAGCAGATTGAATTCTACGGCGGCCAAGCGCATCTTGTTGACCGCTCAGATGAAATTTACGATGAGTCTCGTCGTTTAGCAGAAGAACTGAATGGTCACTACATGGACCAATTTACCTACGCTGAGCGCGCAACCGACTGGCGTGGTAACAACAACATCGCGAACTCCATTTTCAATCAAATGCAGATGGAAGATCACCCAGTTCCAGCGTGGGTAGTAATGAGCCCAGGTACTGGCGGTACGTCTGCAACTATCGGCCGCTTCATTCGCTACCAACAGCATGAAACTAAGCTTTGTGTTGTCGACCCTGAGAACTCAGTATTCCACGAATACTTCCAAACCGGCAATGTGAACGTGAAAGGCAACACATTCAGCAAAATTGAAGGCATTGGTCGCCCACGAGCAGAGCCAAGCTTCATTCCTGGTGTGGTTGACGAAATGCGTAAAATTCCAGATGCAGCAAGCATCGCAACGACACATTGGTTATCTGACATTCTTGGCCGCAAGGTTGGCGCATCTACGGGTACAAATATGTACGGTGTGCTTCAACTGGCAAGCGAGATGAAAGCGCGTGGAGAAACAGGTTCTATTGTGACTTTGCTATGTGACAGCGGTGAGCGTTACCTAGACACTTACTTCAATGACGAGTGGGTAAATAACAACATTGGTGACCTGCAACCTTACGCAGCGAAATTGGAAGCTTTCTCGCAAACAGGTGAGTTGGCTTAACCACAGAGTAAGCACCGACGCCAAAATTAAAAAGAGCCCTTGATGGGCTCTTTTTTGTTTGTTCTGTTAATCAATCACTAACGAGAACAAATTACTCTGGCTTCTGCTTCGCTTCAAATGCCGCGAGTTGTTCAGGCGTGGCTTTTGGTTGATGGTTTTGTTTCCACTCATCGTAAGTCATGCCATATACGCGCTCACGAGCGTCATCGATATCCAAGTCTAAGCCTTGTTGTTCAGCTTCTGCTTTGTACCACTTACTAAAACAGTTACGGCAAAAGCCAGCCAAGATCATCAGGTCGATGTTTTGGACATCTTTGTTGTTGTCTAGGTGTGCTAACAGGCGACGAAAGGTTGCTGCATCCAGCTTGTCTTGTTCTTCTTGAGAAAGATCTTTGTATTTAAATTCAGCCACTTTACTTTCCTTTATTCGATTTATTGTACTAATTCATTGAGCTCTGTGTGTTATACAAAAAAAGCCTGCAATTCGCTAGGAGCAAACGCAGGCTTTTCAATATTGTTACACTATTCCGTGTTCATTAACCGTACGTGTTCATTGGCCGTGCGTGTTCATCAACCGTGACTGCTTCTTCCCACGTTATCATGACTGAGCTCTTTATTAAGCTCCGCTTCCACATGACCCGGAGAGCGTGTTGAGCCGGAAATCAGTCGGTACATCGCAGGGATTACAAACAGAGTGACCAGTGTCGCGAAGCCCATACCGAAGAAGATAACCGTACCTACAGCCACTCGGCTTTCATAACCTGCGCCCGTTGAGGTAATCAATGGGATTGCACCAGCTAATGTTGTGAACGCCGTCATTAAGATTGGACGTAGACGTCGAGCTGAAGCATCAATGATCGCCTTTTCAAACTCAATACCACGATCTCGAAGTTGGTTGGCAAATTCGACGATCAAGATGCCGTTTTTGGTCACCATACCGATCAACATGATCATACCGATCTGGCTGTAAACGTTGAGCCCTTGACTCATCAACACCAAGCCTAAGAAGCCACCAAAGATACCCATAGGTACGGTGAACATCACCACCAGCGGGTTAATGAAGCTCTCAAATTGCGCAGCCAATACCAAGTACGCGACCAACATCGCTAGCGCGAACACCACTAAGATACTCGATTGGTTTTCTTTAAAATCTTTAGACTCGCCTGAGTAGCTTACTGAAATATCACCCGGTAGCTGCTCAATCGCTTGTTCATCAAGGAAATCCAAAGCATCGCCCAGCGTGTAACCTTCCATTAGGTTCGCTTTGATGGTCACCGATTTCTGTTTGTTGTAGTGCGACAAACGAATCGAAGACGCTACTTCTTCAATATGCGTTAGAGTATCGAGTGTCACCAATTCACCAGACTGAGTTCGCATGTAGATTTGGCTTAAGTCATTCGCATTGTTAAAGCTGTTTTCATCGCCACGCAGGTAAACGTCGTACTCTTCACCACGTTCAACGAACGTCGTTTCACTCTTACCGCCCAGCATGATTTCTAACGTGTCCGAAATGTCCGAAACACTCACACCTAGCTCGGCTGCACGTTGCTTATCTACGGTTACCAACAGCTCTGGTGTTTTCTCAGAGTAATCGATGTCCGCACCTTCCATCATTGGCGAGTCTTCAGCGGCTTGCTTTAACAGTTCGCCCCATTTCTGAAGCTCAGAGTAATCAGAGCCACCCAGTACAAATTGCACAGGCTCACTCGAACCACCACGGAAGCCTGGCATGAACGGGAACACACGTACATCAGGAATACCCGCTAAAGACTTACGTACCTCGCCCAAGGCTTGTTGTGCTGTCTCTTCACGTTCATCCCAATCTTCCAGGATCATGATAACGAAGCCCGTTTGGTCGCCCGCATTACCACCAAACGCTGGCGATTGAATGCTGAATGACTTCAAGAATCCTTGACCAAGCAGCGGCATTAGGCGCTCTTCAACGATGTCCATGTTGGCAGACATTCGGTTGTAACTGGTTGCATCGGCACCACGAACAAACGCAAAGATAACACCACGGTCTTCTTGTGGCGTCAGTTGCGACGGCACTTGTTGCATCAAACCATAACTACCGCCCATACACGCAATAATGATGATTGGAGCTGCCCAACGCCAGTTTAGAGCACGGCGCAATACCGATTTGTACCCACCTTCTAACTTACCAAACACACGTTCAACAAATTGATTGAAGCGATTAGGTTTCACGTTCGCTTTTAGGATTTTACTGCCCAAAACCGGCGTCAAGGTTAATGCTATGACAGATGAGAAGATCACCGACATCGCCAAAAGTACCGAGAACTCAGTAAACAGAAGGCCTACCATGCCGTCCATAAACGAGATTGGTAGGAACACCATGACCAGTACTAGCGTGGTTGCGATTACCGCAAAGCCTACTTCACGTGTCCCTTTATAAGCCGCAAGCAATGGTGATTCACCACGTTCAATGTGGTGGAAAATATTCTCAACCACCACAATCGCATCATCGACCACCAAACCGATAGACAGGATAAGTGCCATCAAGGTGATGAGATTGATAGAGAAGCCAAAGTAGTACGCCGCAATAAACGACGAGATTAGCGATACAGGAACGGTCACGGCTGGAATTAGCGTTGCACGCGCTTGGCCAATGAAGACGTAAAGCACGAGGATAACCAAACCACCCGTAATAAAGAGTGTGCTGTAAACCTCTGAGATCGAACGGTCGATAAAGACAGTGGAGTCATAGTCGACAGCCAAGCGAGTTCCGTCAGGCAAGAACTTTTGAATCGCTTCGACTTCTTTATGGACTAAGTCAGCCACCTCAAGTGGGTTGGCATCAGACTGAGGCACAATGCCCATACTGACGTTAACAACGCCGTCACTCTTAAAGGTCGAGTTCTCGTTTTCTGCGCCAATGTAAACATCCGCCACATCTTTCAAGTAGATAGGTGTGTTATCAGAGGCACGTTTCACCACTAAGTATTCGAAATCTTTGGCTTCAGTATATGAACGAGCAGTACGAACCGACATCACAATCGCATCGTTACGCACTTCGCCACCCGGGCTTTCAATGTTCTCGTTACGTAGGGCTTGTGTAATATCAGAGGCGGTAACACCACGACCCGCCATTAACGCGGGTTTCAGCTTCACGTACATGACTTTGTACAAACCGCCAGAAATATCCACCGAGCTCACACCAGAGATCAAACTAAAGCGGTCAATCAACACACGTTCGGTGTAGTCGGTTAACTGCGTTCGATCCATCTCAGTTGAGCTTAAATTGATGTAAACCGACGCTTCACCACTACCATTGTTTTTGTAAACAATCGGGTCATCGGCTTCATCTGGCAACGAACGCTGAGCACGCGCTACCGCATCACGCACATCACTGACACCGGTATTGAGGTCATAACCAAGTTCAAAGGTGATGGTGATTCGTGACGATCCGTTTCGTGTCGTAGATTCGATTTCATCGATACCACTGATGCCGGATAACTGATCTTCAAGGTTGGAGGTAATTTGGCTTTCAATGATGGTGGCAGATGCACCTTCATAACGAGTACTGATCGATACCACCGGGCTTTCAATATCGGGCATTTCACGAACTGCGAGCTTATTGAAAGAGACAATACCAAACACAACCAAAAGCAGGCTCAATACAACAGCCGCTACTGGTCTCTTCACAGAAACATCAGATAACAACATTAGTTAGCGCCTTCTTGTGCTGCTGTATTTTTATCAAGTTTAGCTTTGTTGCCATCAAGATTAGCGGTATCGCCGTCAAGTTTAGCAGGGCGATTAACGGCAAGTTCTTGAACCAAAACACCGTCACGCATGTTCACGATACCTTGCACTACGATCTTCTGACCAATCTCGATACCTTTTTCGATCACGACTTCGTTATCAAGACGAGCCCCGAGGAATACTTCGGTACGAGTCGCTTTGTTATCTTCGCCAATAACATAAACGAAACGCTTAGTGCCTGAATACTCAAGCGCTTGAACTGGAATGATTGGGGCTTCTACTGGTGGGAAGTCCATATCAGCCGCCACTAACATGCCCGGTTTTAGGTAATCATTGTTGTTATCGAAGTGGATTCGAACTCGAAGGTTCAAAGTTTCGGCGTTAATGCGAGAATCAATACCCACCACAGTTCCCGTGAACTGAGTATCGCCCCACGCACTGGTGCGAGCCGTTACTGTCATACCTTTAGACAGTTTAGAAAGGTAGCGCTCAGGAATCTGAAGATCTAACTGCATCACAGACAAGTCATCTAACGTCACGAGCTCTGTACCCGATGTCACCATTTTGCCGCGGCTAAAGTCGATAAAACCGACCGTACCAGAGAAAGGTGCACTGATATGTAGATCTTTCAGGTTAGCGTTAGCGGCAGCTAGGCGAGCATTAGCGATCTCTACGTTAGTTTTCTGAGCGTCAATTTCAGTTTGAGTGATCGCGTTACGTTTCACTAGTCGTTGAAATTCCGCAAGCTTACGCTTTTCATCTTTTAAATATGCTTGTGCTTCTGCAACTGCTGCTTTTGCTTTGTCGTCATCGAGTTGAACCAACATCTGCCCTTTGGTGACATCTTGATTGGCTTTAATGTTAATAGAGTTCACTCTGCCAGCCACTTCAGAAGTGATCATTACAGATTGCTCGGCTTCCAACTTACCGACCAAAGAAAGAGACTGGCTAACTTGGTGAATGTCAACTTGCTCGGTAACAACAGTGACCGTGCTAGGGCCCATACGTTTAGCTAGTGCGGCTGGAGACGCCATAATGATAGACAAGCTAAGCAGGGTTAAAACAGTTTTATGCTTCATAATAATGGTCTGCAAGTAAGGTTTATACCAAACACAGTAGGTAAGTGGTCAGAAATAGCGCAGAGAAAAGACTTGAGAACAAGGCAGAGGTTTTCGATAAGTAGTTATTCTACAATCAAAATTCTTAACGCAGTTATCGAGCGTTTTAACCAGCTAGGATGACCAATTATTTACTACGATTGGTATTATTATCTATAAATGAAATTAACCGTATTCTATCAACTGATGAATGCTGTAACGTCAAGAAGTGTAAATCTAAGTTAAATTCAATTGACGTTTCATGACGAATGACACGAACCAAACACGATACAGAAAGCTAATTACCTCAAGGTGTTACCTATCAGTACGTAAATCTTAATACAGATGTTCACTTCACGAGCAATATGCGTACTTTTCGCCATCTTTGCCCAAAAAGGCAGCATTTAACACAAAACCATAAGAAAAACCCTTTACAGGTTTAACGTGTTTGCTATGATGCGCTCCGCACTTGAGAGATGCGTTGGGAAAAACATCTCTTTAGCCTATCCATTATGAGTTAGGAAAAAACACCCTGGAGGGGTTCC